>CAXTDA010000362.1:0-4435 GCA_964242935.1 uncultured Burkholderiaceae bacterium
CCCAGCCGAACGGCGACCTCGATCTCCGCACGCGAGCGCTCTGCGCGGCGCTGCACGGCGTCCGTCGCCTGGTCTACGTCAGCACGAGCGGCGTGTACGGCGACTGCGGCGGTGCCTGGATCGACGAGACGCGCCCGGTCGCGCCACAGACCGACCGCGCGCGGCGTCGGGTCGATGCCGAGCGCCGCCGGCGGTGATGGGCGCGCACCAGCGGCTGCGCGCTCGTGATCCTGCGCGTCCCGGGCATCTACGCCGCGGCCCGCCTGCCGACGGCCCGCCTCGCGAACGCGACGCCGGTGCTCCGCGCGGCCGACGACGTCTACACGAACCACATCCACGCGGACGACCTCGCGCGCATCGTCTTCGTCGCGCTGCAGCGCGGCCGGCCGCAGCGCGTCTACCACGCGGTCGACGACAGCGCCGTCCTGATGGGCGACTGGTTCGACGCGCTCGCGGACGCGCGCGGGCTGCCGCGGCCCGAACGGGTCTCGCGCGACGCGATCGCCGGGCGGGTCGCCGCGGAACGCCTCAGCTTCATGAGCGAGTCGCGGCGCCTCGCGAACCGCCGGCTGCACGACGAGCTCGGCGTCCGCCTCGCCTACCCGACCGTGCACGACGGTCTCGCGAGCGCATAAAAAAAAGCCCGCGCGGGGCGGGCTTTTGAAAGTCGGACGATTCAGGCGTCGAGTTCCTCGACCTCCGCCGGGGGCAGCGACGCACCGCCGTCCTCGGGGAAGACGAGACGGATCTTGTTGTCCGCGTCGAGCTCGACCGTGACCTTGCCGCCACCGACCAGACGACCGAACAGCAGCTCGTCGGCCAGCGCACGCCGGATCATGTCCTGGATCAGGCGCGCCATCGGCCGGGCACCCATCGTCGGATCGAAACCCTTCTTCGCGAGATAGGTACGCAGCGCGTCGTCGAAGATGATGTCGACCTTCTTCTCGTGCAGCTGCTCCTCGAGCTGCATCAGGAACTTGTCGACGACCCGGAGGATGATCTCCTCGTCGAGCGCCTTGAAGCTGATGATCGCGTCGAGCCGGTTGCGGAACTCGGGCGTGAACATGCGCTTGATGTCGGCCATCTCGTCGCCGGCTTCCTTGCTGTCCTTGAAGCCGATCGCGCGCCGCTGCAGCGACTCGGCGCCCGCGTTGGTCGTCATCACGACGATCACGTTGCGGAAGTCGGCCTTGCGACCGTTGTTGTCGGTCAGCGTCCCGTGGTCCATCACCTGCAGCAGGATGTTGAACACGTCCGGATGCGCCTTCTCGATCTCGTCGAGCAGCAGCACCGAGTGCGGCTTCTTCGCGATCGCCTCGGTCAGGAGGCCGCCCTGGTCGAAGCCGACGTAGCCCGGTGGCGCGCCGATCAGGCGCGACACCGCGTGGCGCTCCATGTACTCCGACATGTCGAAGCGGATCAGGTCGATGCCGAGGATGAAGGCAAGTTGCTTCGCGACTTCGGTCTTGCCGACGCCGGTCGGGCCCGAGAACAGGAACGCACCGATCGGCTTCTCGGGCTTGCCGAGGCCTGAGCGGGCCATCTTGATCGAGGCCGCGAGCGCCTCGATCGCCGGGTCCTGACCGAACACGACGTTCTTCAGGTCGCGTTCGATCGTGGCGAGCTTGCTGCGGTCGTCCGACGACACGTTCTGCGGCGGGATCCGGGCGATCTTCGCGATGATCTCCTCGATCTCGACCTTGCCGATGGTCTTCTTGCGCTTGGCCGGCGGCAGGATGCGCTGCGCGGCGCCCGCCTCGTCGATGACGTCGATCGCCTTGTCGGGCAGGTGCCGGTCGTTGATGAAGCGCGCGGCGAGCTCGGCCGCGGTGGTCAGCGCGTTGGCCGAATACTTGACGCCGTGGTGCTCCTCGAAGCGCGACTTCAGGCCGCGCAGGATCTGCACCGTCTGCTCGACGGTCGGCTCGTTGACGTCGATCTTCTGGAAGCGACGCGACAGCGCGTGGTCCTTCTCGAAGATGCCGCGGTACTCGTTGTAGGTCGTCGCGCCGATGCACTTCAGCTGGCCCGACGACAGCGCCGGCTTCAGCAGGTTGGACGCATCGAGCGTGCCGCCCGACGCGGAACCGGCGCCGATCAGCGTGTGGATCTCGTCGATGAACAGGATCGCGCTGCTGTTCTCCTTCAACTGCTTCAGGACCGCCTTCAGGCGCTGCTCGAAGTCGCCGCGGTACTTGGTTCCGGCGAGCAGCGAGCCCATGTCGAGCGAATAGACCTCGGCGTTCTCGAGGATCTCCGGTACGTCCTTCTGCGTGATGCGCCACGCGAGGCCCTCGGCGATCGCGGTCTTGCCGACGCCGGCCTCGCCGACCAGCAACGGATTGTTCTTCCGCCGGCGGCAGAGCACCTGGATGACCCGCTCGACTTCCGCCTCGCGGCCGATCAGCGGATCGATCTTCCCCTGGATCGCCAGCGCGTTGAGGTTCTGCGTGAACTGGTCGAGCGCGGTCTGGCGCTGTTCCTTCTCGCCGTCGGCCTCGTTGTTCTCCGTCTCGGACCCCGCGCCCTGCTGGGCCGGGTTCTTCGTGATGCCGTGCGAGATGAAGTTCACCACGTCGAGGCGCGTGATGCCCTGCTGGTGCAGGTAGTAGACCGCGTGCGAATCCTTCTCGCCGAAGATCGCGACCATCACGTTCGCGCCGGTCACTTCCTTCTTGCTGTTGGCCGTCGACTGGACGTGCATCATCGCGCGCTGGATGACGCGCTGGAAACCCAGCGTCGGTTGCGTGTCGATCTCGTCGGTGCCCGACACGACCGGCGTGTTGTCGTTGATGAAATGCGTCAGGTTCTTCCGCAGATCGTCGATGTTGGCCGCGCAGGCGCGCAGCACCGCCGCTGCCGTCGGGTTGTCGAGCAGCGCCAGCAGCAGATGCTCGACGGTGATGAATTCGTGGCGCGCCTGTCGCGCCTCCACGAACGCCATGTGCAAACTGACCTCAAGTTCCTGCGCGATCATGCTTCCTCCATCACACACTGCAGCGGATGTTGGTGCTGCCGTGCGAATTCGATGACTTGATCCACCTTCGTCGCTGCGATATCGCGCGGATAAACGCCGCAGACACCCTTACCTTCAATGTGGACCTTCCACATGATCTGGAAAGCCTGGTCCGCGTCCTTGCCGAAGAACTGCTGGAGCACCATCACGACGAACTCCATCGGCGTGTAGTCGTCGTTCAGGATCATCACCTGGAAGATCGGCGGCGGCTCGACGCGTTGCGTTTCGCGTTCGAGGACCGTGGTCGGATTTTGATCAGGAACGTGCTCTGCCATCGACGCAATTCTAATGCCAACCCCACTCTCGGCCAGATGGGCCCATCCCCCCGAAACGCAAGCAGCCAGACCAGGCCGCGTCGCTTCGGGGCCCGCCGGCCAGCGAGTGTGCGAGCTTGCGATGAGTCTACTCTCGCCCACCGCGCTTTCGCGAGTGCAATCGCCAATTTGCTGACGGCCGGCGGCCTCCGTCGGCGGACGGTCACCCATGCCCAAGGCTTGACAATGTTTCGGCGACCTCAAAGAATGCCCGGGTGTCTGCTGTCAAGTAGTCCTAGTTTCCACTCAGTCATTACCTACTTCGAGTTGCTTGAGCGCAAACACGGGCAGGGCTTCGTCGTTCAGGGAGGGGGCGGATCGCGGTGCGATCGGCTCGTGGACCAAAGCTCGTTATCGATCATCTTTTGAGAAAGATCGTTTTCATGGGAACAGGAACAGTCAAGTGGTTCAACGATGCGAAGGGATTCGGCTTCATCACGCCCGATGACGGCGGGGAAGACCTGTTCGCGCATTTCTCGGCAATCCAGATGAACGGCTTCAAGACCCTCAAAGAGGGGCAGAAAGTCCAGTTCGATGTCACCCAGGGCCCGAAAGGCAAGCAGGCATCGAACATCCAGGCCCCTTGATCGTCGCAGTCGGAAGCCCGCGTTCGACCAACGACCCGGCACCCGCCGGGTTTTTTCCGTCCCGCACCGTGCGCCGCGCCGTCCTGGCCTCCACGCTCCTCGCCTCCACCCTTCTGGCCCTCATGGCCGGGTCCGCCACGGCGGCCGAAGACCGCGACACGGCACGCGCGCGACTCGCGAGCCTCGCGTCGACCTGTGCCGCCTGCCACGGGACCGACGGCCGGGTCCCCGCCGGGTCACCGATCCCGGGACTGGCCGCGAAGCCGGCCGCGTTGCTCGCTCAGCAGATGCGCGACTATCGGAGCGGCGCGCGGTCCGGGACGATCATGCCGCAACTCGCCCGTGGCTATTCGGACGACCAGATCGATCGCCTCGCCGAATGGTTCGCGCGGCAGCCCGCCGGCGGCGCGCGATGACGATCGATCGCCGGCGGTTCGTCGCGGGTGCCGTGTCGCTCGGCATCGCCGGATGCGCGCCGCTGGTACCGGCCGCGGCGCGCGCGCGCGTGCTGGTGGTGG
>CAXTDA010000363.1:0-4418 GCA_964242935.1 uncultured Burkholderiaceae bacterium
ACCCCGACCCCCGCGCCACCGGTCACGGCCGCGACCCGCAGCGCGGTCAACGACCTGCTGCAGGCGATGAACATGCGCGACAACCTGACCAAGAACTTCCAGGGCATGTCGCAGACGCTCGGGCCGCAGATGGCGCAGGCGCTGAACCGGCAGATCGAGCTCAACACCGCCCTGACGGCGGAACAGAAGGCGAAGGTCCGCGAAGGGATGAACCAGCCGTTCGAGGCCGCGATGAAGGAAGCGCAGGGCATCGTGACGAACCCGAAGCTGGTCGACGAGACGATGCAGAAGATGGTGCCGATCTACGCGAAGTACTTCACGACGCCCGAGATCAGGCAGCTCACGACGTTCTACAAATCGCCGATCGGCGCGAAGACGCTGAGCACGATGCCGCAGGTGATCGGCGAATCGTTGCAGGCGAGCTTCGCCGACCTGCAGCCGCGCCTGAACGCGTTGATGGAGAAGACGCTGAAGACCCAGGTCGACGCCGTCACGAAGAAGTGAGTCGCCGGGGTCTCGAACGATGACGCGCGCGTACAACTTCTCGCCCGGTCCGGCGACGATCCCCGAGGCCGTGTTGCGGCAGGCGGCCGACGAGATGCTCGACTGGCGCGGCACCGGCATGTCCGTGATGGAGATCAGCCATCGCGGATCGGACTACGCGCCGGTGATCGCGGAGGCCGAGGCCGATCTGCGCGCGCTGCTCTCGATTCCGGCGAACTACCAGGTCCTGTTCATGCAGGGCGGGGCGCTGGCCGAGAACGCGATCGTCCCGCTCAACATGATGCGCGGCAAGGCGGTCGCCGACTACGTCGACACCGGCGTGTGGTCGGTCAAGTCGATCAACGAGGCGCGGCGCTACGGCCAGGTCAACGTGATCGCGTCGAGCAAGGAGGACAGCTACACGCGCGTGCCGAAGCAGGGCGAATGGCGGCCGACCGCCGATGCCGCGTACGTCCACATCTGCGGCAACGAGACGATCGGCGGCATCGAGTACCAGTGGGTCCCCGATGTCGCGGCCGCCTACGGTCCGGACACGCCGTTGGTCGCCGACCTGTCGTCGAACATCCTGTCGCGCCCGGTCGACGTCTCGCGCTTCGGACTGATCTACGGCGGCGCGCAGAAGAACGTCAGCATGGCCGGACTGACCTTCGTCGTCGTCCGCGACGATCTGATCGGCAAGGCGCATCCGTTCTGTCCGACCGCGTTCGACTACCGGGTCGTCGCCGACAACGACTCGATGTTCAACACGCCGCCGACCTACGCGATCTATCTCGCGGGACTGGTGTTCAAGTGGCTGCTCGCGCGACCGGCCGCGATCGGCCGCGTGGACCTGACGCCGATGCAGGCGATGGAGACGCTGAACGTGGAGAAGGCGACGCTGCTGTACGACGCGCTCGATGCATCGGACTTCTACGTCACGCGAAACGCCGCCGAGGACCGCTCGCGGATGAATGTGACGTTCCGTCTTCGCGACGACGCGTTGACGATGCCGTTCGTGCAGGCCGCCGCGGCCGCCGGCCTGAAAGGGCTGAAGGGACATCGCGCGGTCGGCGGCATCCGCGCGTCGATCTACAACGCGATGCCGCGCGCCGGTGTCGAGGCGCTGATCGGGTTCATGCGGTCGTTCGAGCGCGCGCACGGCTGATCGTCCGGTGGCCATCGACGACGCGTCGCCCCGCTCGGCCGATCCCGTGGCGCTCCACGCGCTGCGCGACGAGATCGACGCGCTCGACGCGCAGATCCTCGACCTGATCAACCGCCGCGCGCGGGTCGCGGAGCGCGTCGGCGAACTGAAGCGCTCGGTCGATCCCGACGCGCAGGTGTTCCGGCCCGAGCGAGAGGCGCAGGTGGTCCGTCGGCTCGAAGGACTCAACGGCGGGCCGTTGCCGAACGACGCGATCGGATCGATCTTCCGCGAGGTCATGTCGGCGTGCCGGTCGCTGGAACGCGCGGCGACGGTGGCCTACCTCGGACCCGAAGGGACCTACAGCGAGCAGGCCGTGATCCGACAGTTCGGACGCGCCGTCGTGCGGCGCGCGTGCGCGACCATCGACGAGATCTTTCGCGAGGTCGAGGCGAGGGCCGCCGACTTCGGCGTCATTCCCGTCGAGAACTCGACCGAAGGCACCGTCAATCGCAGCCTGGACATGCTGCTCAACTCGCCGCTTCGGATCTGCGGCGAGGTGGCGCTCGCGATCGATCACCACCTGTTGACGAAGAGCGGCGCGATGGTCGCCGACGGCGTCGCGGTCAGGCGGATCTGCGCGCATCCGCAGGCGCTCGCGCAATGCGCGAGCTGGCTCGACCGCCATCATCCGGCCGTCGAGCGCCTGCCGGTCGCGAGCAACGGCGTGGCCGCCCGGATGGCCGCCGACGACGCGACGGTCGCGGCGATCGCGGGCGACCTCGCGGTCGAACGCTACGGCCTCGCGCGCGTCGCGGGTCACATCCAGGACCTGGCGCGCAACACGACCCGCTTCGCGGTCATCGGTCCGATCGTCACGACGCCGTCCGGTCGCGACCAGACGTCGTTCGTCTTCTCGGTCGCGAACCAGGCCGGCGCCGTGCACGAGGCGATCGAACCGCTCGCGCGGCACGGCGTCTCGATGACGCGCTTCGAGTCGCGGCCGGCGCGGACCGGTGTCTGGGTCTACCACTTCTACATCGACGTCGAGGGCCACGAGACCGAGCCGGCGGTGGCCGCCGCGCTCGGCGAGCTGAAGGGCCGCGCGGGCTTCTTCAAGATCCTCGGCTCGTACCCGCTCGCCTGACGACGACGTTCGATCTGGATCCGCACATGAACACGGCGTTTCACGTCCCCGACTACATCCGCTCGATCGCGCCCTACATCGGCGGCAAGCCGATCGAGGAGGTCGCACGCGAGTTCGGGCTCGATCCGGCGGGAATCGTCAAGCTCGCGTCGAACGAGAACCCGCTCGGCGTCCCGCCGAGCGCGCAGGCCGCGATGGCGAAGGCGATGGCGGACATCGGCCGCTATCCGGACGACGCGGGCTTCGACCTGCGTCGTGCGTTGTGCGACCAGCTCGGCGTCGGCGACGACTGGATCGTGCTCGGTGCCGGCTCCAGCGACATCCTGATCACGGCCGCGATGACGTTCGCAGGCAGCGGCGGCCGCGTCGTGCATTCGCAATACGGCTTCGTGGTGTACGGCCTCGCGGCGCGAAAGGTCGGCGCGCGCGTCGACGTCGTTCCGGCGACGGCGGGCTTCGGCCACGACCTCGATGCGATGCGGGCCGCGGTCGACGGCACGCTGACGGAAGACGCGGCATCGCTCGTCTACGTCGCGAATCCCAGCAATCCGACCGGGACGTTTCTCACGCCGGCCGAGATCGAACGCTTCGTCGAACGCGTGCCGGCCCGGACGGTCGTGGTGCTCGACGAGGCGTATACCGAGTACCTCGATCCGGAGCGGCGCTTCGATTCGACGCAGTGGGTGAGACGCTTTCCGAACCTGCTCGTCTCGCGCACGTTCAGCAAGGCGTACGGGCTCGCGGGTCTGCGCGTCGGCTACGGGATCGGGCAACCGGCGCTGACCAACCTGATGAACCGCGTGCGCGCCGCGTTCAACGTCAACGCGCTCGCGCAGGCCGCGGCGATCGCGGCGCTCGGCGACCAGGCCTTCCTCGACGCGAGCTATCGCGTCAACCGCGACGGCTACCGCCAGATCACCGGCGCGTTCGACGCGGCCGGCATCGAATACGTCCCGTCGGCCGGCAACTTCGTGCTGTTCCGCGCCGGGCAGGGGCCGGACGCCGGGGCGAAGGTCGACGTCGCGCTGCTCAAGGCCGGCATCATCGTGCGGCCGGTCGCGAACTACGGCTTGCCCGAATGGCTGCGCGTATCGATCGGGACCGAAGCGGAGAACGAAGCCTTCCTCGCCGCGTTGCCGGCGGCGATGCGGGCCGCCGCTTGATCGCGCATCGTGGCAGTCGCCGCGTCGCGCGGCGCTGAGGTCGGTCGACCGATGTTCGCCCGCGTGACGCTCGTCGGCTGCGGCCTGATCGGCGGTTCGTTCGCGCTGGCGCTGAGGGCGGCCGGGCAGGTCGATGAAGTCGTCGCGTTCGACCGCGACCCGGACGTCGCTCGTCGGGCGGTCTCGCTCGGCATCGCGGACCGCGTCGCGGGCGACCTCGCCGATGCGGTGCGCGACGCGGACCTCGTCGTCGTCGCCGTGCCGGTCGCGCAGACCGCGTCGGTGCTCGCGCGCATGCGGCCGGCGCTCGGACGCGACACGATCGTCACCGACGTCGGCAGCACCAAGCGCGACGTCGTCGTCGCGGCGCGCGCCGCGCTCGGCGGCGAGGGCGGCCGCGTCGTTCCGGGTCCTCCGATCGCCGGCCGCGAGGTCCCCGGACCGGACGCGGCGCCGGTCGCCCTGTTCCGCGGCCGGCGCG
>CAXTDA010000364.1:0-4414 GCA_964242935.1 uncultured Burkholderiaceae bacterium
GGCGCGATCCCGCGGCTCGCGGGGTCGCTCAGCACCGATGCCGCGGGCCCCGACACGCTGGTGCATCTGCGCCTCGTGCTGTCGGCGTCGGAGTTGGCGCTGCTGCCGTTCGAGCTGACGAAGATCCCGATCGGCCCCGCGACCTGGGCCGAAGGCTGGCTGTCGTTGCAGGTGCGCGTGCCGGTGGTGATCACGCGGCGCACGCGCGACACGCCCGACACGCGCGTGCGCTGGCCGACGCAGCCGCGGGTCCTCTTCATCGCCGGCGATCCCGATGCCGACGGCCTGCCGTTCGACGAACACCGCGACGCGCTGATCGCCGCGGTGCAGCCTTACATGAAGTCGTCGCAGGCGCGGTCGGTCACGACGGACGACGGACGGCGCGAGGAGTTCGAAGGACTGCTGACGATCTGGAAGAACGCGCGCTTCGAGGACGTCGTCCGCGAGTGCGCGACGCAGCGCTACACGCACGTCCACCTGCTCGCGCACGGCGTTCCCGACGACAACGTCGAGGAGCGGTCGTACGGCCTGAAGCTCCACCCCGCGCCCGGCGAGGACGAAGTGATCTCGGGCGAGCGCTTCGCGAGCGCGTTCGCGACCCTGGTCGACGGCCACATCCACCGGCCGACGGTCGTCACGCTCGCGACCTGCGACAGCGGCAACGCCGGCTCGGTGCTGATCCCCGGCGCCAGCATCGCGCACGTGCTGCACCAGGCCGGCATCGCGCTCGTCGTCGCGTCGCAGTTCCCGCTCAGCATGCCGGGCTCGGCGCTGCTGGCGACGCAGCTCTACCCCGGCCTGCTGAAGGGCGACCACCCGCTGCCGCTGCTGCACCGCATCCGCAGCGACCTCCACGGCCGCCTGTCGATCGGCACCAACGACTGGGCGAGCCTCGTCGTCTACGAGGCGCTGCCGGTCGACCTCGCGAAGCAGCTCGAGGAGCTGCGCTACCTGCAGGGCATGCGGGCGGTGCACGTCGCGTTCGGACAGCTCGAGCGCGCGATGCGCGCCGCGCATGACCGGCTGGCATTGAACGAGCATCGCGACCGTGCGCGACGGGTCGAGGCGCTGGTCGCGGCGCTGCCGTTCGACGGACCCTACCGTCTGCAATGCCTCGGTCTGCGCGCGGGAAGCAACAAGCGCCTGGCCGAGGCGTCGTTCGGCACCGCGCAGGCGCTCGTCGCGCGACTCGCGCCGCAGGGTCGCGACGGACACGGCGTTCCGGTCGACGACGAGATCGCGAAGCACCTGTCGGACTGCTACGCGTATCTCGAGGACGCGCTGAAGGACTATCGCGAGGCGGCCCTCGGCTTCCTGCGCAACGAGTGCGGGACCTCGGGCACGGCCGCGTCGATGCACTGGTTGCTCGGGCAGCAGTTGTGCCTGTCGTCGGTGCTCGGCGTCGCGGTCGACGACGGCCTGTGGGACGCGGCGCGCCTCTCGGCCGAGGCCTTCGTCGACGACGCGGACCTCGACGCGCGGCGCTGGGCCCACGGCACGTTGACGGAGCTGTGGCTGCTCCGCCTCGTTGACACGAAACGCGTCGCGGCCTTCAAGCACGAGCCCGACCAGGCCGAGGCGCATCGACGGACGGCGGAACGCGAGGCGAAGCGCGAGGCGACCGAGCTGCTGAAGCTCGCCCGCTCGCGCGGGGACGAGCAGGTGGCCGCGACGCTGAACCAGCTGGCACGCTTCCGCGACTGGTGGTCGCACGAATCGTTCGAGTGGGCGGCCGACGGCTGGCCGGGCAACCGGTCGTCGAAGCCACCGTCGTGGAAGCAGCTCGGCGTCGAGAAGCTCGCTCGCGAGCTGATCGACGTGCTCGAGAACCGCGGGCGCGGCAAGCGGACGTCGTGGGCCTACACGACGCTGCCCGACGCTTCGGGGGCCGCCGAGTCCGACGACTTCGCGGGCGAACCCGACGCGGTCGATCCGCCGCCCGGCGAAGCGGCGCCGCCGACGTCGACCGCCGCGGCACCGGTCGTCGACGAAGCGCCGGCTCCCGCGGCTGACGAAGCGGCTCCGTCTCCGGCCGAGGCCGCCGATCCCCGGCCGAACGGCGCGGACGCCGGCATCGCGTTCCTCGGCGCGGCGACAAAGCCCGGGACCACCAACGCGGCGTTCCTGAACATCGAGATGCTGCCGGCCGGCCACGGCGACTGCCTGTGGATCGAGTACGGCCAGGGCGACCGGTCGAACCTCGTCCTCGTCGACTGCGGGACCGACAGCACCTACAAGCGCGTGCTGAAGCCGCGCATCGAGGCGCGGAAGAAGGCGCTCGGCTCGGACGGCGTCTTCGTCGAGCTCTTCATCCTCACGCACATCGACGACGACCACGTCGGCGGCGGCATCGAGCTGCTGAAGGACGCGAAGGCGCTCGGGCTGACGTTCGGCGACGTGTGGTTCAACGGCTGGAAGCACATCGCGAATTTCCTCGGCGCGGTGCAGGGCGAGCAGTTCTCCGAGCTGATCGTGCAGAACAAGCTGAAGTGGAACGCGTGGCTGCAGGGGAAGACGATCCTCGTCCCCGACCAGGGGCCGTTGCCGACCTGCACGCTGCCGGGCGGACTCTTTCTGACGCTGCTGTCGCCGGACCGCATCAAGCTCGAGAAGCTCGCGAAGGACTGGGACAAGGACGTGCGTTCCGACGACAAGGCGAAGGCCAAAGGCCTGCTGCCGGGCAAGGGCGGCTTCCTGTTCCTCGGCGACGGCGACGCGAAGGAGAAGCGCAGCGACTCGACCGACGTCCCGACGCTGCTGAAGGCGCCGTTCGACGAGGACGACGCCCCGCACAACGGCAGCAGCATCACGGTGCTCGCCGAGTACGCCGGCAAGAGCCTGCTGCTCGGCGCCGACGTGCATCCGGTGTTGCTGACCGCATCGATCGACCGGCTGCTGCGCGCGCGAAAGAAGGATCGCCTCCGGCTCGACGCGTTCAAGCTGCCGCACCACGGCAGCCAGAACAACCTCGACCAGAACGTGCTCGACCGGGTCGAGTGCAGCAACTACCTGGTCTCGACCGACGGCACCGTGTTCCACCATCCCGACAACGAGGCGATCGCCCGCGTCATCCAGTACGGCCGGACCGGCACGACGCGTCCGCGCCTGTGGTTCAACTACGAGAGCGACGAGAACCGCGCATGGAAGGATCCGAAGCTGCAGCAGAAGCACGCATACGACGCGACCTATCCGGCGCCGAACACCCCGGGGGTCAGCCTGCGCCTGTGACCGCGCGGCGGGGCGTGCGCGGTCGCCACTGGCTGATCGACTGCTCGGATTGCCGCTGCGACGCATCGCTGCTGGAGTCGCGTGCAGCGCTCGAAGCGCGGTGCATCGACGCGTGCCGCGCCGCCGGCCTGCAGGTCGTCGCCTCGACGTTCCATCAGTTCGAGCCGGTGGGCGTGACCGGCGTCGTGCTGCTCGCCGAGTCGCATCTGTCGGTCCACACGTGGCCCACCGAACGCTTCGCCGCGATCGACGTGTACGTCTGCAACCACGAGCGCGACAACGCGACCGGCGGCGCCGCACTGGCGCTCGCGATGGCGACGCTGTTCGCACCGGTCCGCTGCGCGAATCGGGAGATCGTTCGCGACAGCGTCGACGGCTGACGTCCGATGGACGCGGCTCACGGCACGAACAGCAGCATCAACCAGGCGAACCACACGACGAGGTGGACGAGGCCGGTCAGCACGTTCGTGCGGCCGGTGCCGAAGCTGACGATGCCGAGCGCCAGCGCGAGGATCAGCAGCACCTCGTCACGCGCGACGAGGCCGAGCGTCAGCGCGCGGCCGGTGAAGAGGCTGACCGCCGCGACGGCGGGAATCGTCAGGCTGATCGTCGCGAGCGCGGATCCGAGGATCACGTTGATGCTGCGCTGAAGCTGGTTCGCGCGCGCCGCGCGGACCGCCGACAGCATCTCGGGGAACAGCAGCAACGCTGCGATCAACGCGCCGATGATCGCGTCGGGACGTCTCACGCCGAGCGCGTCGAGTCCCGCCTCGACGCCGACCGCGACCCGCTCGGCGAGCAGCACGACCGCGACGAGTCCGGCGAGCAGGCACGCCACGTGGACGCCCAGGGACTCGTGCCGCATCGCTTCGCTCGCGCGCTTCCGGGGGTCGGTTCCGGGATCGACGAAGTAGCCGCGATGACGGACCGACTGGATGTAGAGGAACGCGAGATACAGCAGCACCGACAACAGGCTGACGAAGCCGAGCTGTCCTGCCGAGAAGGTGCCGGGCGACGTCGAGATCGTGACATCGGGGAGGATCAGCGACAGCACCGAAAGGGCGATCAGCACGCCCAGGTACGCATTGGTGCCTTGCGGCTGCAGGTCCTGCTCGTGATGGAGCAGCGCGCCGAGCACGAGGCAGAGGCCGACGCCGCCGGTGGTCGCCATCATCACGACCGAGAA
>CAXTDA010000365.1:0-4414 GCA_964242935.1 uncultured Burkholderiaceae bacterium
GACCCAGCACGAGTGCGCGTCGAGGCCGGCCATCGGCGTTCCGCTCGTCGCGGCGAGCGCGACGCCGCGTTCGCCTTCGGCGATCGCGCGCTTGTAGTCCGCGGTGTAGAACGCATGCACCGCGAACTGGCCGTGCGCGAAGGCGCGCTTCGACGCGTCGCCGAGACGGTCGGCGAGCGCCCCGAGCTCTTCGGCGTCGGCGCGCTGCGCATCGCGCCGGCCCACGGCGCCGAGCACGCCGACTCGCGCCGCCAGCAACGCATAGCGCCCCGCCGCATCGTCGTCCGGCGTCAGCGCGAGCGCGCGCTCGAGGTGGCCGAGGGCCGCGTCGTTCGCGTACGACCGGATCGCGCCGTCGGCCGCCAACGCGAAATGGCGCGCGGCTTCGACGAGGTCGCCGGCCTGCTCGTAGTGATGCGCGATCAGCGCGTTGTGCTCGGAGAGCCGCTCGCCGCTCTGGGAGACGAGCCACTCGGCGACGCGCCCGTGACGCGCCCGGCGATCGCGCTTGAGTACGCTTTCGTACGTGACCTGGTGCAGCACGTGATGCTTGAACACGTATTCGCCGACGCCCTCGAAGGCCGTGGTCTCGCGCCCGTAGATCAGCTCGCGCGGCATCAGCGCCGGTAGCGCATCGGCGAGCGGCGCAGCGATCGATCGCAGCGCGTCGGCCCAGAACACGTGGCCGACGACGGATGCGGCCTGCAGCGTGAGCTTCTCGGGCGACGGCAGCGCGTCGATGCGCGCCTGCAGCACGCCGACCAGCGTCGGCGGCACGTGGACGCGTGCGAGCCGTTCCGGCACGACCTGCCAGAAATCGTTGCCGACGACGATCACGCCGTCGTCGATCAGCATCTTCGTCAGTTCCTCCATGTAGAACGGATTGCCTTCGGCGCCGCCCGTGATCAGCTCGCGAAGCGCGGTGTACGGCTGCTGGAGCTTCTGCAGCAGCGCATCGGCGAGTTCGCGGCTGCTCCGCCGCGCGAGCGGCGCGAGGTCGATGCGTTCGTGGTTGCCCTGGCCGCTGCCCCACAGCGGTCGCCGCTCGAACAGCGCGGGCCGCGCCGCACAGACGATCAGCATCGGCACGTCGCGGCAGCTCTGCGCGAGGTGGTTGACGAAGTCGAGGGAGCCCTCGTCGGCCCAGTGCAGGTCCTCGAGCTGCAGCATCACCGGGTCGGTGGTCGCGATCGCCTTGAAGTACTGCGCCGCCGAGTGGAAGGCCCGGTCGCGGATCTGCTTCGGATCGCCGGCGATGCCGGCGATGAACGGGCTGCTCCCGAAGTCGAGTCCGATCAACTGGCCGAGCAGCGCCGCGTGTTCGTCGACGGTACGGCCGAACGGCCCTTCGAGCGACGCGACGAACTTGCGTCGCGCTTCGGCCGGCGTGTCGCTCTCCTCGATCTGGAAGCGCCAGAAGAAGATGTCGCGGACCACGCCGTACGGCAGCATCTCGCCGTGCGTCTCGGCGCGGCCCTGGAAGACCCAGACCTCGCGCGGATTGAGCTCGAGCGTGTTCGTGAATTCGTCGAGCAGGCGGCTCTTGCCGATCCCCGCGTCGCCGACGATCGTGATCCGCGACAGCGTCGCGTCGGCGACGACATCGTCGAACGCGTCGGTCAGCCGTTTCAGCTCGGCGTCGCGACCGATCATCCGGCATTCGACGCCGTCGACGCCGCGCCGCGCGCGTTCCGTCTCGCGCGGCTTCGCCCGGAGCACGAGGTAGCTGCGGAGCGGCTCCGCCATGCCCTTGACCGTGATCGCCGGTTCCTCGGCCACGTCGAACACGCCGCGAATCTGCCGATAGGTGTCGTGCGTGATGCGGATGCCGCCGTCCGGCGCGTTCTGTTCCATCCGCGCCGCGATGTTGACCGTGATGCCGCGGATGCTGCCTTCGTCGTCGACGCCGCCGCCGAGCAGCACCGGCCCCGTATTGATTCCGACCCGCACGGCGAAGCCGGCGACGCGGTGCTCGGCCTCGATCCCGACCGCGATGCGGCGCGCCTCGTCGAGCAGCGCGAGTCCCGCGCGGACCGCGTTCTCCGCGTCGTCCTCGTGCGCGCCGTCGGCACCGAACGCGGCGAGCAGGCTGTCGCCCGCGTACTGCAGGACGCGCCCCTTCCGCGCGGCGATCACCGCGCTGAAGCGATGCAGCGCGCCCTCGATGAGGCGGTGGACGTCCTCGGGCTCGAGCGCGCGGTTCATCCCCGTCGATCCGACGATGTCCATGAACAGGACCGACACCGCCTTCAGCTGCTGGTTGGCGCTCCGGGCCTGCGAGCGCAGCAGCGCGAGGCGCTCGCGCATCGGCGCGATGCCCGCGTCGGTCACCGCATCGCCGAGCAGCGCGCGCTGCGTTTCGAGCGCGGCAATCGCGGCCTCCAACTGCTCGACGGTGGCACTCATGTGAACGGAATCGGTGGATCGAAGGGCAGCGTCGGCTTCGTCGAGGCTCGGGACGATCGGCGAAAGGCCCGGCCGGGCGACGGTCGTCGTGGCGTCGCATCTTAATGCGCGTCGTCACGACCCGCGCGCCGGGCCCCCGTCACCCGCCGCCGGTGACGAACTGTGCTATCAAATCACCGATGGCCCGCATCCGGGCCGACCCCTCGAAACGTCTTCCGGAGACCCGATGTTGACCGCCTTCGAACTCTCGCTCCTGCTCGGCGTCATCGGCGGCGTGCTGACGCTGGTCAGCAACCTGATGAAGCGGATGGTGCCGCTTCGCATCTTCGCCGTCGCCGCCAACAGCTTCTTCCTCGCGCACGCGGCGATGGAGCGCGACTGGATCAACGGGGTGCTGCAACTGTCGCTGCTGTTCGTGAACGCCTATCGCCTGTGGGACCTGCAGCGGCTCCTCGCCGCGCTCGCGAGCGCGAACGCCGAGACGCCGCTCGCCGACTGGCTGCTGCCGCACATGAAGAAGAAGACGTTCAAGGCGGGCGACGTCCTGTTCCGGAAAGGCGATGACGCGCACCACATGATCTACATCCGCCGCGGCACCGTGCGCCTCGACGAGCTCGGCGCGACGCTGGGCGCCGGCAGCCTGGTCGGCGAGATCGGCCTCTTCACCCAGGACCGAAAGCGCACCGCGACGATCGTCTGCGAGACGCCGTGCATCTGCTACACGATGACCGACGAGGCGATCTACCTGCTGTATTACCAGAACCCCAAGCTCGGCTTCTACCTGATCCGGCTCATCGTGCAGCGACTGCTGCAGGATCTGCAGCGGCGCACCACGGCGGCCTCGGCGTGAAGCCGACCGCTCACGCCGCGTCGTTCCGCTTGCGGAGCGCCTCGGTGAAGTTCTCGAAGAAGTTGTCGGCGATCTTCCGCGCGGCCATGTCGACGAGCCGTGAACCGACCTGCGCGATCTTGCCGCCGACCGACGCGCTCGCCTCGTAGTCGAGCCGCGTGCTCGCGCCGTCGGCGGCGAGCAGCTTCACCGCGGCCGACCCCTTGCCGAAGCCCGCGACGCCGCCATTGCCTTCGAAGCGGATCGTGTACGCGTTCGGCGGATCGAGGTCCGTCAACTGCAGCTTGCCCTTGAACTTCGCCTTCACCGGTCCGATCGCCGCGATCATCACGAGGTCGTAGACCCCCGGTATCCCGGCCGCCGCCTCGCCGTCGACCGCTTCGGTGGACGACGGCGTGATCGATTCGCATCCCGGAATCGACGACTTCAACAGCGCCGTGTCGTTGAGCGCCTCCCACGCCGCCTGCTGCGGGACCGGCAGCAGTTGTTCGCCTTTCAGTTGCATGGTCGTCGCCTCGTCGATGAAGGAATCATGCGGTCGACAGCAGCGCGCCGAGCGCCGCGATGCTGTGCAGATTGTGCGCCGGAACGAAGCGGTCGACGTGCGGGAGCATCGCGCGGATGCCGGCGGCGCGCGGCTCGAAGCCGTCGTAGCGCAGCAGCGGATTGAGCCACACCAGCCGGCGGCACGATTTCGAGAGCCGCTCGACCTCGAAGCCGAGCCGCACCGTGTCGCCGTGCTCGAGGCCGTCGGTGATCAGCAGCACCGTCGCGTCGGCGGTCGGCACGCGGCGCGACCACTCGGCGTTGAACGCGGCGAGGCACGCCGTGATGCGCGTACCGCCCGACCAGTCGTCGACGGCGCGGACCACCGCGGCGACCGCGAGGTCGGGATCGCGTCCCTGCAACGCGCGCGTGATCGGCGTCAGGCGGGTCGCGAAGACGAACGCCCGGCAGGGTCGCGCGGCGCGGCCGCGGTCGCTCGCGAGCGCGTGCGCGAAGTGCAGCAGCATCCGCGAATAACGGCTCATCGAGCCCGAGATGTCGGCGAGGATCACGAGCGGCGTCGCGCGGACCCGCGGCGCACGACGGCGAACGTCGGGCAGGCCGCTCCGCGCCGAGTGCTGCAGCGTCCGCCGCCAGTCGACGCGCCCGCCG
>CAXTDA010000366.1:0-4408 GCA_964242935.1 uncultured Burkholderiaceae bacterium
CATCCCCCCATTCCGACCTTCCCCCGGAGGGGGAAGGAGTGGACCGAGCGGACTCCGCATGAATCCCTCCCGCCGCTTCATCGAGCGCCCGGTCGCGACGACGCTGCTGACGATCGGCATCGCGCTCGCCGGCGCGGTGGCCTTCGCGCTGCTGCCGGTGTCGCCGCTGCCGCAGGTCGACATCCCGACGATCTCGGTCAACGCCGGGCTTCCGGGAGCGAGCCCCGAGACGATGGCGGCCACCGTCGCGACGCCGCTCGAACGCGCGCTCGGCCGCATCGCCGGCGTCACCGAGATGACGTCGTCGAGCTCGCTCGGCTCGGCCAACATCACGCTGCAGTTCGACCTCAACCGCGACATCAACGGCGCCGCACGCGACGTGCAGGCCGCGATCAACGCCGCGCGCAACCTGCTGCCGACCGGCCTGCCGAACAACCCGAACTACCGGAAGGTCAACCCGGCCGACCAGCCGATCCTGATCCTCGCGATGACATCGGAGACGATGACGCAGAGCCAGATGTTCGACGCGGCCGACACGATCCTCGCGCAGAAGATCGCGCAGGTGAGCGGCGTCGGCAACGTCAACGTCGGCGGCGGCGCGCGGCCGGCGGTGCGCGTCGAGCTCAACCCGGCGCAGCTGAACAAGGCCGGCATCTCGCTCGAGGCGGTGCGGAACGCGATCGCGTCGACCAACGCGAACCGGCCGAAGGGGATCCTCGACGACGGCCAGAACGCGTGGCAGATCTACGCGAACGACCAGTCGAAGACCGCCAACGAGTACCGGCCGCTGATCGTCGCCTACCAGAACGGCGCTCCGGTCCGCCTCGGCGATATCGCGACGGTGGTCGACTCGAACCAGGACCTCCGCAACGCCGGCCTCGTCGACGGCAAGCCCGGCGTGGTGCTGATCATCTCGCGGCAGCCGAACGCCAACATCATCGAGACCGTCGACCGCGTGAAGGCGATGCTGCCGATCTTCAAGGCGTCGATCCCCGCGGCCATCGACCTCAAGATCATGCTCGACCGCACGCCCTCGATCCGCGCATCGCTTCGCGACACGAAGACGACGCTGCTGCTGTCGGTCGCGCTGGTGATCCTCGTCGTGTTCCTGTTCCTCGGCAGCGCGCGCGCCGCGCTGATCCCGAGCGTCGCGGTACCGGTCTCGCTGATCGGCACGTTCGGGGCGATGTACCTGTTCGGCTTCTCGCTCAACATCTTCTCGTTGATGGCGCTGACGATCGCGACCGGCTTCGTCGTCGACGACGCGATCGTCGTGCTCGAGAACGCGTCGCGCCACATCGAGGAAGGGATGAAGCCGTTCGACGCCGCGATGCGGAGCGCGCGCGAGGTCGGCTTCACGGTGCTGTCGATGAGCATCTCGCTGATCGCGGTGTTCCTGCCGATCCTGCTGATGGGCGGGCTCGTCGGCCGCCTGTTCCGCGAGTTCGCCGTCACGCTGTCGGTATCGATCATCGTGTCGCTGGTCGTGTCGCTGACGACGACGCCGATGATGTGCGCGCACCTGCTGAAGCCGAAGCCGAAGGACGGCGATCCTGCCCCCCCGCCGTCGCCCTATCGCACGAGCGCGTGGCGCCGCGTCCTCGCCCGCTTCGACCGCCACGTGATGCAGCCGATCGCGCGCGGCAGCGGGCGGGCGATCGATGCGGCGACGCGCGGCTATTCGCGCAGCCTCGGCTGGGCGCTCGCGGTCGCGCCGCTGATGATCGTGATCCTGATCGCGACGATCGGTCTCAACGTGTGGCTGTACACGATCGTCCCGAAGGGCTTCTTCCCGCAACAGGACACCGGGCTGATGGGCGGCGCGGTCGTCGCCGACCAGGCGATCTCGTTCCAGGCGATGCGCCAGAAGCTGCAACGCTTCGCGGACGTCGTCACCGCCGACCCGGCGGTGACCAGCGTCGTCGCGTTCACCGGCGGCGGGCAGCGCAACTCCGGCAACATGTTCGTCGCGCTGAAGCCGCTGTCCGAACGGAAGGAGTCGATCGACGCGGTGATCGCGCGCCTCCGCGTCAAGACCGCGCGCGAGCCGGGCGCGTCGCTGTACTTCCAGGCCGCGCAGGACGTCCGCGTCGGCGGCCGCGCCGGCAACGCAACGTACCAGTACACGCTTCAGGCCGACGACCTCAACGAGCTCCGGCTCTGGGAGCCGCGCATCCGCCAGGCGCTGACCGCGCTGCCCGAGCTCGAGGACGTCAACACCGACACGCAGGACAAGGGACTGCAGACCTCGCTCGTGATCGACCGCGACGCCGCGTCGCGGCTCGGCGTGACCGCGGTCGACATCGACACGACGCTGAACGATCTCTTCGGGCAACGCCAGGTCTCGACGATCTACAACGCGCTCAACCAGTACAAGGTCGTGATGGAGGCCGCGCCGCAGTACTGGCAGAGCCCGGACCAGCTGCGCAACGTCTACGTCGCCGAGAACGGCGGCTCGGTGCCGCTGTCGAGCTTCGCGCACTACGAGACCACCAACACCGCGCTCCGCGTCAACCACCAGGGTCAGTTCGTCGCGTCGACGATCACGTTCAACCTGCCGGAGCGCGGGACGCTGTCCGAGGCGACGACCGCGATCGAGAACGCGATGGCGCGGATCGGCGTGCCGTCGACGATCCACGGCGGCTTCCAGGGCACCGCGAAGGCGTTCCAGGATTCCCTCAGCAACGAGCCGGTGCTGATCGCGACCGCGCTGCTGACGATCTTCATCGTGCTCGGCATGCTCTACGAGAGCCTGGTCCATCCGATCACGATCCTGTCGACGCTGCCGTCGGCCGGCGTCGGCGCGCTGCTCGCGCTGCTCGCGACCGGCACCGAGTTCTCGATCATCGCGTTGATCGGCGTGATCCTGCTGATCGGCATCGTCAAGAAGAACGCGATCATGATGATCGACTTCGCGATTCAACGGGAACGCGACGCCGGCATGACGCCGCGCGACGCGATCCTCGAGGCCGCGACGCTGCGCTTCCGGCCGATCATGATGACGACGATGGCGGCGTTGTTCGGCGCGCTGCCGCTCGCGTTCGGCGCCGGCGACGGCGCCGAGATCCGCCAGCCGCTCGGCATCGCGATCGTCGGCGGGCTGCTCGTGAGCCAGGTCCTGACGCTGTACACGACGCCGGTCGTCTACCTGTATCTCGACCGCATGAGCCAGTGGTCGCGGCGGCGGGGCACTGCGCGGCGCGAGCGTCGTGAGCGGCGGGCGCAGGGCCTCGTCGATGTGCGTCGGCGGCCGGCGTGATCGCGATGCGTGCGCGACGCCTGTCGTCCTCCCCGCCCGTGCGCGCGGTCTTCGCCATTGCGTTGTCGGGCCTGCTCGCGAGTTGCGCCGTCGGCCCCGACTACAGCCGGCCCACCGTCGAGACGCCGGTCGCGTACAAGGAGGACCAGGGCTGGACCGTCGCGGCTCCCGCCGACGACGTGCCGCGGGGCGCGTGGTGGCAGGTGTACGGCGATGCGGACCTCGACGCGCTGGAGGCGGCCGCGGTGGGCGCCAATCAGAGCGTTGCGCAGGCCGAGGCGTCGTACCGCGCGGCCAACGCGCTGGTCGACGCGGCGCGTGCCGGCTACTTCCCGGTTCTGTCGGGCGACGCGTCGCTCGCGCGCGCCGGTCGCGGCGCGAGCAGCGCGGGAGGCGCGACGTTCAACACCAACAGCACGACGCGCACGGTCTCGCTCGCCGCGTCGTGGGAGATCGACCTCTGGGGACGCGTCCGCCGCCAGGTCGAGTCCCAGCGCGCGAGCGCGGAGGCGAGCGCATCGGACCTCGCGGGCATCGTCCTGTCGACCCAGGCGGCGATCGCATCGAACTACTTCCAGCTCCGCCAGATCGATACGCAGAAGCAACTGCTCGACGACACGATCACCGCGTACCAGCGCACGCTCGACGTGACGCGCAACCGTTACGCGGGTGGCGTCGCGGCGCGCGTCGACGTCGCGCAGGCCGAGACCCAGCTGAAGACGACGCAGGTCCAGTCGATCGACCTCGGCGTCTCGCGCGCGCAGCTCGAACACGCGATCGCGCTGCTGCTCGGCCGGCCGGCGTCGACGTTCGCGATCCCGGTCCGCCGCTGGCAGGCCTTCGACGACAAGCGGGCACCCGCGGTGCCGAAAACGGCGCTGCCGTCGCAGCTGCTCGAACGCCGCCCCGACATCGCCGGCGCCGAGCGCCGCGTCGCCGCCGCCAACGCGCAGATCGGCGTCGCGAAGGCCGCGTACTTCCCGTCGATCGGCATCTCGACCCAGGGCGGCTTCTCGAGCCTGACCGCCTCGGACCTGTTCTCGCTACCGAACCGCTTCTGGTCGATCGGCCCGTCGCTCGCGCAGACGATTTTCGATGGGGGTTTGCGGCGCGCGCAGACCGAGCAGGCGATCGCGACTTACGACGCGA
>CAXTDA010000367.1:0-2616 GCA_964242935.1 uncultured Burkholderiaceae bacterium
CTCCTCGGACTCAAAGTCGGGCCAGTGTATTGGAGAGGCGAAACATGTTCAACATGAAAGGGATAGATAACGACGTTCATTCGAATTCTCGTTGCGCCGTCGGGCGGGTGCACGGCGACCGGACGATCAGCCCGACGCTTCGAGGCGCCGCGCGACGGCGATCCCGGCCTCGGTCGTCGACGCCGTGCCGCCCAGGTCGCGGGTGCGCGGCGCCGCAGGGTCCGCGAGCGTCTCCTCGATCGCATGGAGCACCGCCGCCGCGGCGTCCGGATAGCCGAGGTGCTCGAGCATCAACGACGCGGTCCAGATCATCGCGATCGGGTTCGCGACCCCCTTGCCCGCGATGTCCGGCGCCGACCCGTGGACCGGCTCGAACAGCGACGGGAACAGCCCCTCGGGATTGATGCTGGCCGACGGCGCGATGCCGATCGTGCCGGTGCACGCGGGGCCGAGGTCCGACAGGATGTCGCCGAACAGGTTGGACGCGACGACGACGTCGAACCATTCGGGATGCAGCACGAACTGCGCGGTGAGGATGTCGATGTGGTACCGGTCGACCCGCACGCCGGGGTACTGCGCGGCCATCGCGTCGATGCGCTCGTCCCAGTACGGCATGGTGATCGAGATGCCGTTCGACTTGGTCGCCGACGTCAGGTGCTTCTTCGGCCGGCGCTGCGCGAGCTCGAACGCGTAGCGCGCGATGCGATCGACGCCGACGCGGCTCATCACCGTCTGCTGCATCACGATCTCGCGATCGGTGTCGGGATACATGCGGCCGCCGATGCTCGAGTACTCGCCTTCGGTGTTCTCGCGGACGATGTAGAAGTCGATCTCGCCGGCGGCGCGGGCGCGGCCTTCGCGATCGACCAGCGGCGACCGGACGCCCGGCATCAGGCGCGCGGGCCGCAGGTTGACGTACTGGTCGAACGCGCGCCGGAACTGGATCAGCGAGCCCCACAGCGACACGTGGTCCGGCACCAGCGCGGGCCAGCCGACCGCGCCGAACAGGATCGCGTCGCAGGCGGTGAGCTGCGCGTTCCAGTCGTCCGGCATCATCTGGCCGTGCGCCTGATACCAGTCGCAGCTCGCCCATTCGATCGGCACGAAGTCGAACGGAATCCCGAAGCGCCTGCCGACGACGTCGAGCACCCGAAGCCCTTCGGGCGTCACTTCCTTGCCGATGCCGTCTCCCGGGATCACGGCGATGCGGTGGGTCCTGTTCACTGGTGGCATTCGAGTCTCCTCTCGTGATCACTGCGGTCCGTCGGCGACCGGCGCGAGGACGTCCGCCAGGATCTTCCACGCGCCGCCCTCCGCCTGCCAGACGCGCACGAAGTAGCCGGTCGTCGCCGAGGCCCGGTAGCGCCCCGTCGTCCACGCCAGGTCGCCCGAGCCCGCCGTGCCGCTGTCCGAGACGGACCAGCGCCAACTCGCCGCGGCGTCGGGCAGGTCGGCGAGCGCGTCGCGACCGTCGATCGGCGGGCGATCGTCTCTGAGCAGTCGCGCCCGGTTCGAGACGGCCTCGCGATACGCGGCGGCGATGCCGTCCGACTCGGACCGCCGTGCGAACGCGGCCTCGGCCGCGGCGATCGTGATCGACGGCGTGGCGCCGTGGCCGGTTCCGACCACCGCGAACGTCGACGGTGCGACCGACTCCTCGTACGCGATGCCGTGGTCGATCAGGACGCGCCAGCGGCCCGACGGATCGCGCTTCCAGACCGAGAAGAACTCGCCGTGCGTCGGCCGGTCGGGCGTCGCCCGCGGCACGAGGCGCCAGGGACCGGACGACCAGCCGAGCTCGCCGGACGCGGCGACGGCGACGCGCGTCGGCGCCCAGTCGAGCACGAACGGACCGTCCGGTCGCGCCGCGATGAACGCCTTGCCGTTCACCGGACCCGGCCGGAAGAGCGTCGCGTCGTCGGCCAGCGCATCGAGGAACGCGGCCTTCATGCCCGACGCGACCGATGCGGCGGCGAACGCCCGTTCGGCCCGGGCCAGGCCGTCCGCGGCGGCCGGATCGTGCGCCCGGGCCGGCGATGCGAAGCCGGCGCCGATCGCGAAGACGGCCGCGAGAACCGGAGCGGCGGCGCCCCGGTGCGCCACGATTCGGTCGAGGATCGGCACGGCGCCGTCTACCGCAATGCGGCGTCAGTCGAGGAAGCGGACGAAGCGCTCGACCGGCTCGCGCTCCGTGACGAGCGAGTTCTCGATGCGGTCGGGGTCGGCGTGTCCGAGGCTCATCCCGCAGACGAAGCGTTCGTCCGGCGGCATCCCGATGTGTTCGCCGATCAGCGCGTGGAACCGGTTGAAGGCCGCCTGCGGACAGGTGTCGAGTCCGCGGCCGCGCGCCGCGACCATCACCGCCTCGAGGAACATCCCGTAGTCGAGCCACGAACCGAGCTCGAGCACCCGGTCGATCGTGAACATCAGCCCGACCGGCGCATCGAAGAACGCGTAGTTGCGGCCGTGCTGCGCATGCATGCCGGCCTTGTCGTCGCGGCCGAGGCCGAGCAGCCCGTAGAGGTCCCAGCCGACCTTGCGACGGCGCTCGATGTACGGCGACTCCCACTTGCTGGGGTAGTACGGATACTCCTCGACGTACAGCGTCTGCGAGTC
>CAXTDA010000367.1:2716-4408 GCA_964242935.1 uncultured Burkholderiaceae bacterium
GCCATGCCGAACAGCGCGCGATGGCTGAAGCGCTCGCCGAACGCGACCCACGCCATCAGCGCGGTCACCGGCGGCACGAGGTAGAAGAGGCTCGTCACGCGCGTCGCCTCGCCGCGACGGATCAGCGGGAACAGCAGCGCCATGCCGCCGATCGACAGGACCAGGATCGACCACGTCAGCGCCCCGATGAATTGCGGCGTGAAGCGCACGTTCCAGACCTCGAACGCGAGCGCGAGCGGGACCGTCAGCGCCATCGAGGCCGAGAACTGGATCAGCGTCCCGGCTCTCAGGTCGAAGCTCGGGCACTTGCGCTTCTGGTACAGCGTGCCGACGGTGATCGCGAGCAGCGCACCGACCGCGAAGGCGATGCTCGACGGCGGCATCGCGATGACCGCGATCTTGTCGAGGACGACCAGCAGCACGCCGAGGAAGCCGAGCGCGAAGCCGACCCACTGGCGGGCCGTGACGCGTTCGCCGATCGCCGGCGCGGCGAACGCGGTGATGACCGGCTGCAGCCCGACGATCAGCGCCGTCAGCCCGGCCGGCATGCCCTCGGCGATTGCGATCCAGACGCCGCCGAGGTAGCCCGCCTGCAGCAGCACGCCCGCGACGGCGAGGTGGCCGACCGCCGCGCGCGACGGCCACGGCACCTTGACGAACGGGATCGCGATCAGCAGTGCGAGGATCACGCCGCCGAAGCGCAGGTTCAGGAACCACAGCGGCGACGCGTACGGCAGGCCGAACTTCGCGACGATGAAGCCGGTGCTCCAGATCAGCACGAAGACCGCCGGCATCGACTGGATCCACACGCCGTCCGACGGCGGGATCGCGGCGACCTTGCCGCCGGGGACGCTCAAGACCAGGCGCCTTCGACGAGCGAGGAGCGCCGAGCGACCGGGCCTGCCGCCGCGCGGCGCTCGAGCGACGCCGCGGCGATCGCCACCGTCTGCGCGTGGATCGCGCACGTCTCCTCGATCACGCGCCCGTAGCCGCCCGCCATCGCGACGGCGACCGGCAGGTTGCGCACGGACGCGAAGTCGAACACTTGCCGGTCGCGCGCGGCGAGGCCGTCGATCGTGAGGTCGAGACGCCCGAGCCGGTCGCCGGCGTAGGGGTCCGCGCCGGCGAGATAGAACACGAAGTCGGGCTCGAAGCGCGCGTCGACGGTCCGGAGCGCATCGTCGAGCGCCCGCAGGTAGTCCGCGTCGTCGCAGCCGTCGGGCAGGCCGACGTCGAGCGAGCTCGCCTCCTTCCGGAACGGGAAGTTCTTCTCGCCGTGCAGCGACAGCGTGAAGACGTCCGCGTCGCCCGAAAGGGTCGCCGCGGTGCCGTTGCCCTGATGGACGTCGAGATCGATCACCAGGCAGGCGAGCGGGGGCAGCCCGATGCTCGCGCGTTCGCGGCGGAGCGTGCGGATCGTCACCGCGACGTCGTTGAAGACACAGAAGCCGCTGCCCTTGTCCGCATAGGCGTGGTGCGTGCCGCCGGCGAGGTTGACGGCGATCCCTTCCGCCGCCGCGACGCGGCTCGCGCCGAGCGTCGCCCCCACGGACCGGCGCGAGCGTTCCACCATCTGGGGCGACCACGGGAAGCCGATCTCGCGCTGCGCACGCGCCGACAGCGTGCCGTGCAGCACGGCGTCGACATAGGCCGCGGTGTGCGCGCACTCGAGCTGCTCGCGCGTCGCCGACA
>CAXTDA010000368.1:0-110 GCA_964242935.1 uncultured Burkholderiaceae bacterium
TCGAACGACTTCGACGCGTTCGCGCAGGCCGTCGCGGCGAACTATCGCGTCGTGTGCCCCGCCGTGGCCGGCCGCGGCCGCCGCGGGCGCCGCCCCCCCCCCCTGGGGTT
>CAXTDA010000368.1:120-4403 GCA_964242935.1 uncultured Burkholderiaceae bacterium
CCTCCGCGACCCGATGCTGTACCAGGTGCCCACCTACGTCGGCGACATGGTCACGTTGCTCGCCCGCCTCGACGCCTCCACGGTCCACTGGTTCGGCACGTCGATGGGCGCACTGATCGGCATGGTCCTCGCGTCGCTGCCGGACTCGCCGATCGAGCGGATGATCCTGAACGACGCGGGCCCGGTGCTCGGCGCCGCCGCGCTCGCCCGCATCGGGTCGTACGTCGGCGAGACGCCGCGCTTCGCGACGCTCGACGAGGCCGAGGTCTACATCCGCCGCATCACGGCCCCGTTCGGCGAACACACCGACGCCGAATGGCGCTTCCTCACCGAAGTCGTGATGCGCCGCGACGGCGACGGTTGGGTGCGCCACTACGATCCGGCGATCGCCGTGCCGTTCAGGAAGGTCCCGCAGGGCGACACCGTCCTCTGGCCGCTCTACGACGCGATCCGCTGCCCGGTCCTGTCGGTCCGCGGAGAGCATTCCGACCTGCTGTCGGCCGAGACGCATGCCGAGATGGGCAGGCGCGGTCCGCAGGCGACCATCGTGACGATTCCCGACGTCGGGCATGCGCCGACCTTCCTCCACGACGACCAGATCGCGATCGCGAAGGACTTCCTGCTCGCGGCGTGACGAAGACCCATCGACCGACAGGAACCACGATGCAGGATCAACCCGGCGTCACGCGCCTCCACGTCGGACCGCGGTTGTCCGAAGTCGCGATCTTCAACGGGGTCGTCTATCTCGCGGGGCAGATCGCCGACGACACGAAGGCCGACGCGTTCGGCCAGACCCGCGAGATCCTCGGTCACGTCGACCGCCTGCTCGCCGAGGCCGGCAGCGACAAGCGCCACATCCTCTCCGCGACGGTCTACGTCGCGAACATCAAGCACTACGCGGAGATGAACCGCGCGTGGGACGACTGGGTGGTGCCCGACGCGACGCCGCCGCGGGCCACCGTCGAGGCGCGCCTCGCGAAGAGCGAACTGCTGGTCGAGATGCAGATCGTCGCCGCGCAGGTGGCCTACGACTACCCGGTGCGCAGCGGGTCCTGACGGTAATACGCGGCGAGCAGCGCGTACCAGTCCGGATAGGCGTCGCAGAGCCGCCCGGGCGTGACGAAGAAGGCCTCGCTCGTCACCGAGAAGAACTCGCCCTCGTCGGTCGCCGCGTACGCATCGACCGGCAGTTCCGCGTAGTAGCGATCGGCGCGCGCCGAGGCCGGATCGACGTGACGGGGGATCGCGCGCTCGACCGCGTCGAGCCGTGCTTCGAGGTCGTCGAGGCTCGCGTGCAGGACGTCCTGCCAGTGCGCCGCATCGAGCGTCGGATGCAGCGTCCGCGAGAACGCCGGCATCCCGTCGACCGCGCCGTTCGTCATGTCGAGCTTGTGGGCGAACTCGTGGATGACCACGTTGAACGCGAACGGCGACGGCCGGCCCGCCTGCGCGCCGCGCACGGCGGCGTCCCACGCGAGCACCACCGGGCCGTTCTCCCACGCCTCGCCGGCCACCGCCTCGCTCCACGCGTGGACGACGCCGTCGGCATCGACGATCTCGCGGTCGACGACGAAGTCGTCGGGGTACACGACGATCTCGTCGAAGGCCGGGTACGCCCGTGGCCCGAGCTCGAGGATCGGCAGGCAGGCCTGCGTCGCGATGCGGCCGATCATCTCGTCGTCCACGACGAGGCCGCCCGCGCCGTTGATCGCCTTCGATGCGAGGAACGCCCCGCACGACGCACGGAGGCGCGCGCGTTCGTCATCGTCGAGGCGTTCGAGATACGGCTGGCCTCCGACCAGCGCGTCCCATGCGGCATCGTCCACCCACCGCGAGCGGTCGATCGTCGCGCCGTCGTCCCGTCCGAACCACCAGCGCATCGACGGCTCGCGTCAGGACGCCTCGTCGATCCAGGCCGCCTGGATCGCCTCGAGGATCTTCTCGCCCGACCGCGCCGGGTCGTCGTCGAACTCCTCGAGCTCCGTCACCCAGCGGTGCAGGTCCGTGAAGCGGACCTTCAGCGGGTCGACCTCCGGATGCCCTTCCTGCAACGCGATCGCGATCTCTTCGACGTCGGTCCAACGCATGGCGGTCTCCTTCGGCCGGGCCTTCAGCCGTTCTCCTTCGCGTGATTGATCGAATACTTCGGGATCTCGAGCACGAGGTCCGCGGCCGCCATCATCGCCTGGCACGACAGCCGCGAGCGCGGCGTCAGGCCCCACGCCTGGTCGAGCAGGTCGTCCTCGTTGTCGTCGGACGGCGCGAGCGTGTCGAAGCCCTGACGCACGATCACGTGGCACGTCGTGCACGCGGCCGACATCTCGCAGGCGTGCTCGATCGCCACGTGGTGGTCGAGCAGGTTGACGCAGAGACTCTTGCCGACCTCGGCCTCGAATTCGGTCCCCTGCGGGCACGCGTCCGGGTGCGGCAGCACCGTGATCTTCGGCATCAGGCGATCTCGTCGAGGCGCTTGCCGGCAAGCGCGCGGCGCACGCCGGCGTCCATCCGCAGTTCGGCGAATCGTTCGGTGCCGTGCGACAGCGCGTCGATTGCATCCTTGATCGCGTGATGGTCGCTGCCCTGCCCGACGCGGCGGACCGCGTCGATCTGGCAGCGGATCCGCGCGATCTGCGGCTCGTCGAGCAGCGCGGCGTCCGCGGCCAGCGCCGACTCGGTCGCCGCGACGATGCGCTCCGCCTCGACCTGATGCTCGCGGAGCGCGCGCGCCCGCATGTCGCTGTCGGCCGCACCGAAGCTGTCCTGCAACATGCGCGCGACCTGCTCGTCGCCGAGCCCGTACGACGGCTTGACCGCGATGTGCGCTTCGACGTTCGACGTCAGCTCGCGCGCCGAGACCGACAGCAACCCGTCCGCATCGACCTGATAGGTGACGCGGATGCGCGCCGCGCCCGCCGTCATCGGCGGGATGCCGCGCAGTTCGAAGCGGGCGAGCGAGCGGCAGTCCGAGACGAGCTCGCGCTCGCCCTGCACGACGTGGATCGCCATCGCGGTCTGGCCGTCCCTGAACGTCGTGAACTCTTGCGCCCGCGCGACCGGAATCGTCGAGTTGCGCGCGATGATCTTCTCGGCGAGGCCGCCCATCGTCTCGACGCCGAGCGACAGCGGGATCACGTCGAGCAGCAGCCACTCGTCGCCGTCGGCCGCGCGGTTTCCCGCGAGCGCATGCGCCTGCATCGCGGCGCCGAGCGCGACCGCGCGATCGGGGTCGACGTCGACCAGCGGCGGCTTGCCGAACAGGGCGGCGACCGCGGCGCGCACCCGCGGCATGCGCGTCGCCCCGCCGACCATCACGACGCCGACGATGTCGGACGCGACGAGCTTCGCGTCGCGGAGCGCCTGCTTCGCCGCGACCAGCGTGCGGTCGACCAGGTCGGCGGTCGCGGCGTCGAACGCATCGCGCGAGATCGCCGCGTGGCGATGCACGCCGCCCGCCTCGAACGCGAGGTCGACGACCCGCGCGCGCGGGGGGCGCCGCGCGGGTGCGGCGCCGGACCCCGCCCCGGGCGCGACGCCCGCGGTCCGCAACGCGAGCGCACTCAGCCGCTCGTCGAAGTCGTCCCCGCCGAGCGCGGTGTCGCCGCCGGTCGCGAGCACCTCGAAGACCCCGCGCGTGAGCCGGAGGATCGACACGTCGAAGGTCCCCCCGCCGAGGTCGTAGACCGCGTACGTCCCCTCGACGCCGTTGTCCAGCCCGTACGCGACGGCCGCCGCGGTCGGTTCGTTCAGCAGGCGCAGCACGTTGATGCCGGCGAGCTGCGCCGCGTCCTTCGTCGCCTGGCGCTGCGCGTCGTCGAAGTAGGCCGGCACGGTGATCACCGCGCCGACGAGCTCGTCGCCGAGCGTGTCTTCCGCGCGCTGACGCAGCGTCGCGAGGATCTCGGCCGAGACCTCGACCGGCGTCTTGATCCCGGCCGCGGTCGACAGCCGCACGACGTCGCCGCCGGCCGCGCCGGTCGATGCGTCGAGCAGGTCGTAGCGGAGCGCCTGACCGTCGCCATCGATCTCGCCGCGTCCGCGACCCATCCAGCGCTTGACCGACACGATCGTGTTCCGCGGGTCGTCGGCGCGCGCGGCAAGGGCGTCGTGGCCGATGCTCGCCGTGCCGTCGGTACGGTAGCGTACCGCCGACGGGAGCAGCACGCGCCCTTCCTCGTCGGGCAGGACGTCCGCGACGCCGTTCCGCACCGCGGCGACCAGCGAATTGGTGGTGCCGAGGTCGATGCCGACCGCGAGGCGTCGCTGGTGCGGCGCCGGCGCCCTGC
>CAXTDA010000369.1:0-4372 GCA_964242935.1 uncultured Burkholderiaceae bacterium
GCATCCACGCGTCGCCGATTCGATCCCGTTCGCGTGGACCGACGACGCGTGGATGCAGGGCCGCGCCGCGCGCCATGCGCCCGACGCGCCGATCGCGGTGTACGAGGTGCACGCCGGGTCGTGGCTTCGCGACCTCGAGCACGGCGGTCGCAGCTTCGACTGGGACGGCCTCGGCGAGCGCCTGATCCCGTACGCGAAGTCGATGGGCTTCACGCACCTCGAGTTCCTGCCGGTGATGGAGCATCCGTTCGGCGGCTCGTGGGGCTACCAGCCGCTCGGCCTGTTCGCGCCGACCGCGCGCTTCGGCACGCCGGCCGATTGCGCGCGCTTCGTCGACCGTTGCCACGCGGCCGGCCTCGGCGTGATCCTCGACTGGGTCCCGGCGCACTTCCCGAACGACGCGCACGGCCTCGCGCAGTTCGACGGCAGCGCGCTCTACGAGCACGCCGATCCGCGCGAGGGCTTCCACCAGGACTGGAACACGCTGATCTACAACTTCGGCCGGAACGAGGTCCGCGGCTTCCTGATCGCATCGGCGCTCGAATGGCTCGAGCGCTACCACGTCGACGGCCTGCGCGTCGACGCCGTCGCGTCGATGCTGTACCGCGACTACAGCCGGAAGCACGGCGAGTGGGTGCCGAACATCCACGGCGGCCGCGAGAACCTCGAGGCGGTCGCGTTCCTGAAGGAGCTCAACACCGTCGTCGCCGACCGCTGCCCCGGTGCGATGATGATCGCCGAGGAGTCGACCGCTTGGCCCGGCGTCACCGCGCCGGTGTCCGCGGGCGGCCTCGGGTTCGCGTACAAGTGGAACATGGGCTGGATGCACGACACGCTCCGCTACGTCGAGGAGGATCCGCTCAATCGTCAATGGCATCACGACGACATGACGTTCGGGATGGTCTACGCGTACTCGGAGCGCTTCGTGCTGCCGATCTCGCACGACGAGGTGGTGCACGGCAAGGGGTCGCTGATCGGCAAGATGCCGGGCGACGACTGGCAGAAGCACGCGAATCTGCGCGCCTACCTGTCGTTCATGTGGACCCATCCCGGCAAGAAGCTGCTGTTCATGGGCTGCGAGATCGCCGACTACAAGGAATGGAATCATGACGGCTCGCCGGACTGGAGCCGTCTCGACCAGCCGCGCGGCCGCGGCCTGCAGCACCTGCTTCGCGACCTCAACCGTCTGTACGCTAGCGTACCCGCGCTGCACGAGCAGGACAGCGATCCGTCGGGCTTCGCCTGGGTCGTCGGCGACGACCGCGTCAACAGCGTGTTCGCGTACCGGCGCTCGGGGCGCGACCCGGCCGACGTGGCCGTGATCGTCGTCAACATGACGCCGGTCGTGCGCACCGACTATCGCGTCGGCATGCCGTTCGCGGGCGCGTGGATCGAACGGTTGAACAGCGATGCCGTCGAGTACGGCGGCTCGGGCGTCGGCAACGAAGGCACGGTTCATGCAAGCGACGAGGCGCTCCACGGCATGCCGGCCTCGGTCGCGCTGACCCTGCCGCCACTGGCCGTCCTGGTCCTCGAGCCCGAAGAATCGGGCCGTCGCACTTCGAACTGAATCAAGGGGAATCATCGATGTGGCACCCGCCGGACGGCATCCTGCCGGGCCTGCCGTACCCGCTCGGCGCAACGGTCGACGACGACGGCGTCAACTTCGCGATCTTCTCCGCGCATGCGACCGGCATCGAGCTGTGCCTGTTCGACCCGGGCGGCCGTCGCGAGATCGCCCGCTACCCGTTGCCCGAATGCACCGACGAGATCTGGCACGGCTACCTGCCGACGATCGAGGCCGGACAGCTCTACGGCTATCGCGCGACGGGGCCGTACCGCCCCGAGGACGGCCATCGCTTCAACCCGCACAAGCTGCTGCTCGACCCGTACGCGAAGAAGCTGTCGGGCCAGGTCAAGTGGACCGACGCGCTGTTCGGCTACCGCCTCAATTCGCCGCGGGCCGACCTGTCGTTCGATCGCCGCGACTCGGCGGCCGCGATGCCGAAGGCGGTCGTCGTCGGCGACGTCTTCCGCTGGGGCAACGACCGCTCGCCGACCACGCCGATGCAGCGGAGCGTGATCTACGAAGCGCATCTGCGCGGCCTCACGATCCGGAACGAACGCATCCGTGCCGACGAGCGCGGCACGTTCGCCGCGCTCGGCGACCCCGCGACGATCGAGCACCTCGTCAAGCTCGGCGTGACCGCGATCGAGCTGCTCCCGGTCCACGCGTTCCTGCAGGACCGGCGCCTCGTCGAGCACCAGCTGCGCAACTACTGGGGCTACAACACGCTCGCGTTCTTCGCGCCCGAGGACGCGTACCTCGCGACCGGCGAGCTGAACGAGATGCGAAAGGCGATCAAGCGGCTGCACACGGCCGGCATCCAGGTCATCCTCGACGTGGTCTACAACCACACCTGCGAAGAAAGCGAGCGCGGACCCACGCTGTCGTTCCGCGGCATCGACAACGCGAGCTACTACCGGCTGATGCCGGACAACCCGCGCTACTGCATCAACGACACCGGCTGCGGCAACACGGTCAACACCGCGCATCCGCGCGTCATCCAGCTGATCATGGATTCGCTCCGTTACTGGGTCGACGAGTTCCACGTCGACGGCTTCCGCTTCGATCTCGGCGTCACGCTCGGCCGCGAGACGACCGGCTTCGATCCCAACAGCGGCTTCTTCGACGCGCTCCGCCAGGATCCGACGCTCGCGCGGGTGAAGCTGATCTCGGAGCCGTGGGACATCGGGCCCGGCGGCTACCAGCTCGGCAATCATCCACCCGGCATGGCCGAATGGAACGGCCGCTATCGCGACGACGTGCGGCGTTTCTGGAAGGGGGACGCCGGGTACCGCGGCGCGATCGCGGCGCGGGTCCACGGCTCGGCCGACCTCTTCAACCACCAGCATCGCAAGCCCTGGGCCTCGGTCAACTTCATCACCGCGCACGACGGCTTTACGATGGCCGACCTGGTGTCGTACAACGGCAAGCACAACGACGCGAACCGCGAGGACAACCGCGACGGCGCCGATGACAACAACAGCTTCAACTGGGGCGCCGAGGGACCGACCGACGACCCCGGCATCGTCGCGACGCGTGCGAAGGTGCACCGCTCGATGCTGATGACGCTGCTGTGCTCGCACGGCACGCCCATGATGCTCGGCGGCGACGAGTTCGGCCGCACGCAGCAGGGCAACAACAACGCGTACTGCCAGGACAGCGCGATCTCGTGGCTCGACTGGTCGGCTGCCGACACGGAAGACGGCCGGGCGCTGACCGCGTTCACCGCGCGCCTGATCGCGCTCCGCGCGAAGTACGCGTCGCTGCGTGCCAACTACTTCATGAACGGCCACGCCGACCTCGGCGGCGGCTTCAACGACATCGGATGGTTCGACGAGAAGGGCATCCCGATGTCCGAGGAGGCGTGGACCTTCAGCCAGGGTCGCCTGCTCGCCTGTCGCCGCCTCTGCCCGTGTTCGACCGGTCCGATCGAGGCGACGCTGCTGCTGTTCAACGGCGCTTCGTCCGCGCATCGCTTCACGCTTCCCGCACCCGCGATCGACTGGACGCTGGCGATCGACAGCGGCGATCCATCCCGGATCGACGAAGCGGTACCCGAAGAGACCATCGCGCTCGACGCGCACAGCTGCGTTCTTCTGGTCGGCCAATGCACGCCGGCGGCCGCATGACGCGCCGCCACCGACGACGGCTTCCGTTCGGTGCCGAGCTCGTCTCGCCGCTGCGGACGCGCTTTCGCCTGTGGGCGCCGTCGTGCGCGGCGGTCGCGGTCGCGATCGACGGACACGACGATCTGACGATGGTCGACGAGGGCGAGGGCTGGTTCGCGGTCGAATGCGACTGCCCGCCCGGCACGCGCTATCGCTACCGCGTCTCGCCGTCGGGCGGCGATGCGCTGCTCGTTCCCGACCCTGCGTCGCGCGCGCAGGCGGGCGACGTGCACGACGCGAGCCTCGTCGTCGACCCCGAGGCGTTCCTCTGGACCCACGACGAGTGGATCGGCCGTTCCTGGGCGGAGACCGTCATCTACGAGGTGCACCCGGGTCTCGCCGGCGGCTTCGCCGGCATCGCGAAGCTGTTGCCGCGCATCGCCGCGGTCGGCTTCAGCGCGATCGAGCTGATGCCGATCGCCGACTTCCCCGGACCGCGCAACTGGGGCTACGACGGCGTGCTGCCGTTCGCGCCCGACGGGGCGTACGGCACGCCCGACGAGCTGAAGACGCTGATCGACGCCGCGCACGGCTACGGGCTGATGGTCTTCCTCGACGTCGTCTACAACCACTTCGGGCCGGACGGCAACTACCTCGGCGCGTACGCCGACGCGTTCTTCCGCGACGACATCAAGAC
>CAXTDA010000370.1:0-4366 GCA_964242935.1 uncultured Burkholderiaceae bacterium
GGCCACCACCGCGTCGAACCGCTACGAGCACCTCTACGCGATGATGAACGAGATCGTCCGCGACTTCCTCGCGCCGCATCGACGCTTCTTCTTCCAGCTGAAGATCGAGCGTTGCGGCTCCGCGGAGGACCTGCTCGAGCTGCTGCACGACCTGCAGACCGCGCTGTCGAAGGCGCGCGGCGAGGCCTTCGCGGCCGACGTCATCTCGCGTCTGCGGAACGCCGCCGGCTAGTGCCCTGTCCCGGGTCGACCGGCGTATCCTTTCGCCGCGCCGACCGTCGGTCCCGCGGTCTCGATTCCACGTTCCCCGACGGGCGCCAGCGCCCGTCCCGGCCCCTGATCGCCTCCATGTCCGCACCCATTTCCAACGTCCGTCCCGCACCCGACCAGGTCCTGGTCGACCTCGTCGACTACGTCCTCGACGACCGCATCGACAGCACCCTCGCGTACGACACCGCGCGCAACTGCCTGATCGACACGCTCGGCTGCGGTCTCGAGGCGCTCGAATATCCCGCCTGCACGAAGCTGCTCGGTCCGATCGTGCCGGGGACCGTCGTCCCGAACGGCGCGAAGGTGCCGGGCACCCAGTTCCAGCTCGACCCGATCCAGGCCGCGTTCAGCATCGGCGCGATGATCCGCTGGCTCGACTTCAACGACACGTGGCTCGCGGCCGAATGGGGCCATCCGTCGGACAACCTCGGCGGCATCCTCGCGACCGCCGACTGGCTGTCGCGGAACGCCGTCGCGACGGGCAAGCGGCCGCTCGTGATGAAGGACGTGCTGACCGCGATGATCAAGGCGCACGAGATCCAGGGCTGCATCGCGCTCGAAAATTCGTTCAACCAGGTGGGCCTCGACCACGTGGTGCTCGTCAAGGTCGCATCCACCGCGGTCGTCGCCAAGATGCTGGGTCTCACGCGCGACGAGATCCTGAACGCCGTGTCGCTCGCGTGGGTCGACGGCCAGTCGCTTCGCACCTATCGGCACACGCCGAACACCGGCAGCCGGAAGAGCTGGGCCGCGGGCGACGCGACCAGCCGCGCGGTGCGGCTCGCGCTGATCGCGAAGACCGGCGAGATGGGCTATCCGTCGGTTCTGACCGCGAAGACCTGGGGCTTCTACGATGTGCTGTTCAAGGGCAGGCCGTTCACGTTCCAGCGTCCGTACGGCAGCTACGTGATGGAGAACGTGCTGTTCAAGATCAGCTTCCCGGCCGAGTTCCATTCGCAGACCGCGGTCGAGGCCGCGATGACGCTGCACGGCCGGCTGCTCGATGCGGGCAGGACCGCGGACGACATCGAGAAGATCACGATCCGCACGCACGAAGCGTGCATCCGCATCATCGACAAGCGCGGGCCGCTCGCGAACCCGGCCGACCGCGACCACTGCATCCAGTACATGGTCGCCGTGCCGCTGCTGTACGGGCGTCTCCTCGCCGGCGACTACGAGGACGCGATCGCGGCCGACCCGCGGATCGACGCGCTCCGCGACCGCATCGAATGCGTCGAGGATCCGCAGTTCACGAAGGACTACTTCGACCCCGACAAGCGCTCGATCGCGAACGCGCTGACGATCCGGCTGAAGGACGGCACGACGCTGCCCGAGGTCGAGGTGCAGTATCCGATCGGCCACCGGCGCCGTCGCGGCGACGGCATCCCGCTCCTGGAAGCGAAGTTCCGCACGAACCTTAACCGCCGCTTCCCGGCGAAGCAGCAGCAGGCGATCCTCGACGTCTCGCTCGATCAGGCGGCGCTGGAGGCGATGCCGGTGCACGAGTACGTGGATCTGTATGTAATCTGAGTAGCACACGATTTCTGCATACTTCTTGATCCCGAATGAGAAAGTATGTAAAATCCGATCTGATTCATGAAAGGAGCCGTCATGGAAGCGATCGTTGCGGAACGCGGTCAGATCACGCTGCCGAAGGCGGTGCGCGACTCGCTCGGCCTGGTCAAGGGGACGACGCTCAAGGTCGAACTCGACGGCGGCCGCATCATCCTGCGGAAGGATGTCGGCGATGCGCTGCAGCGCGTGCGTGGCAAGTTCAAGCTGGCCGAGGGGTTCACGTCGACCGACGACGCGATGCGTGCGATTCGTGGCCGGGCGCCGGGCGATCCGATCGACTTCTGAGCGCGTCGTTCGAGCCGCTGCCGGCGTCCCGATGATCGCACTCGATTCGTCCGTGCTGATCGACGTCCTCATCGAAGACAGCCGCTTCGCGGCTGCATCGGAAGCATCGATCGGCGAGGCCCTCAGTCTCGACGACGTCGTCGTCTGCGACGCGGTCGTCGTTGAAGTGCAGGCCATGCTCGACACGTCCGTCGACCTGATGGGCGTGCTGACGACGCTGGGCGTCCGTTTCGACGGGACCGCCGAAAAGGCGGCCGTTCGCGCCGGCCACATGAACCGGCGGTTCCGCAGCCGCGGCGGCAAGCGCGAACGCGTGGTTGCCGACTTCCTGATCGGCGCCCATGCCTTGCTTCAGTGCGACGCGTTGATCACGCGCGACGCCGGATTCTTCCGCGACTACTTCAAAGGACTCAAGGTCATCGTGCCGAAGGTCCGCTGACGCGACCCGCATCCCCCTTCAAACAACTCCGTCCGCTTCGTCCGCCCACTCATCGAAGGCCCAAACCATGCCCAACCCCACGCCCGACCCGTTCAAGACACTCAAGAAACTGCGCATCGGCCTGAAGCGCGCGCAGTTCCATTCGTTGCCGGCACTCGGCAAGACGCTCGGCATCGACGTCGCGCGACTGCCGGTCTCGATCCGCATCGTGCTCGAGTCGGTGCTGCGCAACTGCGACGGCAAGAAGGTCACCGAGGAGCACGTCCGCGAGCTCGCGAACTGGGAGCCGAACGCCGAACGCACCGCCGAGATCCCGTTCGTCGTCGCGCGGATCGTGCTGCAGGACTTCACCGGCGTGCCGCTGCTGGCCGACCTGGCCGCGATGCGGAACGTCGCCGACAAGATGGGTCAGAACCCGAAGAAGATCGAGCCGCTGGTGCCCGTCGACCTGGTCGTCGACCACTCGGTGCAGATCGACCACTTCCGCGAACCGAACGCGCTGGATCTCAACATGAAGCTCGAGTTCCAGCGGAACAAGGAGCGCTACCAGTTCATGAAGTGGGGCATGCAGGCGTTCGACACGTTCAAGGTCGTGCCGCCCGGCATCGGCATCGTCCACCAGGTGAACCTCGAGTACCTCGCGCGCGGCGTGCACGAGAAGAACGGCGTCTACTACCCTGACACGCTGGTCGGCACCGACAGCCACACGACGATGATCAACGGCATCGGCGTCGTCGGCTGGGGCGTCGGCGGCATCGAGGCCGAGGCCGGCATGCTCGGGCAGCCGGTCTACTTCCTGACGCCCGACGTCGTCGGCGTCAACCTGACCGGCAAGCTGCGCGGCGGTGTCACGGCCACCGACCTGGTGCTGACGATCACCGAAATGCTGCGGAAGGCGAAGGTGGTCGGCAAGTTCGTCGAGTTCTACGGCGAAGGCACCGCGTCGCTGTCGCTGCCCGATCGCGCGACGATCGCGAACATGGCCCCCGAGTACGGCGCCACGATGGGCTTCTTCCCGGTCGACGAGAAGACGATCGCCTACTTCGAAGGCACCGGCCGTACGCGCGACGAGATCGATGCGTTCGAGGCGTACTTCCGTCAGCAGAAGATGTTCGGGGTACCGCGCGAAGGCGACATCGACTACTCGACCGAGATGTCGCTCGACCTCGGCAGCGTGGCGCCGTCGCTCGCGGGCCCGAAGCGGCCGCAGGACCGGATCGAGCTCGGCAAGGTGTCGGCGACCTACGACGCGCTGTTCTCGCGGCCGAATGCCGAGAACGGCTTCAACAAGCCGGCCGACCAGCTCGATCAGGTCTACCGGAACACCGACAACGTCGACGTGAAGAACGGCGACATCCTGATCGCGGCGATCACGAGCTGCACGAACACGTCGAACCCCAGCGTGCTGCTCGCGGCGGGGCTGCTCGCGAAGAAGGCGGTCGCGCGCGGTCTCACGGTCGCGCCGCACATCAAGACGTCGCTCGCGCCCGGCAGCCGCGTCGTGACCGACTACCTGACCCGCACCGGCCTGCTGCCGTACCTCGAGCAGCTCGGCTTCGGGGTCACGGCGTACGGCTGCACGACCTGCATCGGCAATGCGGGCGACCTGACGCCGGCCCTGAACGAGACGATCACGAAGAACGACCTGATCTGCGCGGCGGTGCTTTCGGGCAACCGCAACTTCGAGGCGCGCATCCATCCGAACATCAAGGCCAACTTCCTCGCGTCGCCGCCGCTGGTCGTCGCGTACGCGATCGCGGGCACCGTGCGGCTCGACCTGATGACCGACCCGGTCGG
>CAXTDA010000371.1:0-4347 GCA_964242935.1 uncultured Burkholderiaceae bacterium
CATGGTGATAGCGCTGCGCGAGATCCGCGAGACGGAGGTCGCTGCCCGCCGGCCCGATCAGCGTGATGCCGAACGGCAGGCCGCTCGGCAACAACGATGACGGCACCGCGATCGCCGCGAGGTCGAGGAGGTTGACGAAGTTCGTGTAAGTGCCGAGGTTGCGGTTGAGCCCGACCGGGTCGGCCAGCAACGCGTCGAGGCGATAGGTGGTCGGGGCCGTCGGGACGACGAGCAGGTCGAAGCGGTCCCAGAGCGCCGCCGCCTTCTTCTTCTCGAGCGCGATCGCGTCGATCGCGGCGAAGAGATCCGCGGCGCCGTACTGCCGTCCGCTGCCGACGATCGCGCGGACGGTCGGATCGATCCGGTCCGCTTGCGCGTCGAAGAAACCGCGGATCGCCGCGTAGCGCTCGGCGACCCAGGCACCCTGATAGAGCGAAAGGGCGACGTCGGCCATCGGCGCGAAATCGAAGGCGTCCCGGGCGCCGCCCATCGCGGCCAGCCGTTCGAGCGCGAGCGCGAATCCGCCCGCGTAGTCGGCGTCGCCGAAGAACGTCAGGTGCGCGGCGTCGGGGATGCCGAAGCGGAACGCGGACGGCATCGGGCTCGTGTCCTGCGGCAGCGCCCGCGAATGCGGGTCCTCGGCGTCGAAACCGACCGCAGCCGCGAAGACGTCGACCGCGTCGGCGACCGTCGGCGCGAAGATCGAGACGCAGTCGATGTGACGGCAGGCCGGGACCACGCCGCGCGTGCTGATCAGCCCGCGCGTCGGCTTCAGGCCGACGATGTTGTTGAAGCCCGCGGGGACGCGTCCCGATCCCGCCGTGTCGGTCCCGAGCGCCGCGTCGACCAGGCCGCGGGCGACCGCGACCGCCGATCCCGAGCTCGAACCGCCGCTGACGTAGCGTGCGTCGAAGCTGTTCGGTACGGCACCGTACGGAGATCGCGTCCCGGCGAGGCCGCATGCGAACTGGTCGAGGTTGGTCTTGCCGACGACCTGCATGCCGGCGTCGCACAGCCGGTCGACGACCGCGGCCGATCGCTCGGGGCGATAGGCGAAGGCCGGACACGCGGCGGTGGTCGCGAAGCCGGCCACGTCGATGTTGTCCTTGACCGCGAGTCGTCGACCCGCGAGCGGTCCGGTGCTCGAAGGACGCTGCACGGACTCGTCGTACGCAATCCAGACCGGTCCCGCATTCGCGTCCAGCGCCGCGCCCGTCGATCGGTAGACATTCGAGACCATGCAGCGGAGCACCGGTTGTGGGCGAGATACGGGTGTCCTTCGTTAGCAGGACCCGTGCCATGCAGTGGCAGCGACATCGTGTCAAGGGGCGCGATCGTCACGGGATCGCTCCTGGTGTCCGCGCCCAACGGACCGGAGCGCGCCGACGGTGCATGGACCATCATGTCGGTGCGCGTCCGATGCACTTGTCGGTGCGCTTCCGTCGATCGCACGGCGTCCGCGGTCGACGGCTCTGCTACATTCGTCGCTTTCGGCGACCGGGCAGGGACATGGATTGCGGGCTACACGCGGTGTCGGTGCCGGTCTTCGCAAGGATGTTGCGCAACCTGTCGATGCTGCTCGACAAGGCGGTGGCCGATGCCGGCGCCCGCCACTTCGAGCCGGCCGTCCTGCTGTCCAGCCGCCTGTATCCGGACATGTTTCCGTTGCTCCGCCAGGTGCAACTCGCCTGCGACTTCGCGAAGGGCGCGTCGGCGCGCCTGGCCGGCCTCCCGGTCCCGGCATTCGCCGACGACGAGACGACGGTCGACCAGTTGAAGGACCGCATCGTCCGCGTCCTCGCGTTCGTCGAAGGCGTCGCGAAGGCGGACGTCGACGCGGGCGCCGATCGCACGATCACGATCAAGCTGCGCGATCGCAGTACGGACCTGCCGGGCGTCGACTACCTGAACCACATGGCGATGCCGAACTTCTACTTCCACGTCACGACCGCCTACGCGATCCTGCGGCACAACGGCGTCGCTGTCGGCAAGCGCGACTTCGTCGGCGTCTGAAGGACGTGAATCCGGCGCGCCGCGTCAAACGTTGTGTCGTTGTCCGCCTCGTCGAGGCGGGATCGTCCTGATGGAGAACCGCATGAAACCGATGTTTCGTTCGCTGGCCACGCTCGGCCTTCCCGTCCTCTCGACCGCGCTGCTGGCCGCCTGCAGCGGCATGGGCCCGATGGGCGCCTCGGCGCCCGACGTCCCTGCGGCGATCGCCGTGCCGGCCGGCAACAAGGTCGCGTTCACGTTGAAGGGCTCGGGGCTGCTGAACTACGAATGCCGCGCGAAGGCCGACGCGCCGGGCAGCTTCGACTGGGCCCTCGCGTCGCCCGACGCCGCGCTGAAGGACAAGACCGACGCGCTGGTCGGCAAATATTACGGCGGCCCGACCTGGGAGCATGCCGACGGCAGCAAGGTCACCGGCAAGCAGCTGGCGATCGCACCGGCGCCGACCCCCGGCAACATCCCGTGGCAGCTGGTCCAGGCCACGCCGACGAGCGGGTCGATGACGATGAACGGCATCACGTACATCCAGCGCATCAACACCAACGCCGGCGTTGCTCCGTCGGATCCGTGCAGCGCGGCGACGGTGTCGTCGAAGAAGCAGGTGCGGTACTCGGCCGACTACGTGTTCTACAAGGCCTGACCGCGGCGAGGTCGTGCGGCGAACGGCCGCATGACCTCGACGTCGCTTCGTTGAAGTCGCTCGGCGCGAATGCGTCGGGGCGGGGATAGGCCGCTGGCATACGATGCGGTCCTCGCGTCCGATCCCCGTCGTCATGACCACCGGCCATCCCTTCTTCTCGCTGCATCGTCATGGCTTCGTGCGCGTCGCGGCCTGCACGCCGCGCGTCGAACTCGCCGACCCCGGACGCAACGTCGACGAGACGCTGCGCCTCGTCCACGACGGCCACGACCGGCACGTCGACCTGATGCTGTTCCCCGAGCTCGGCCTGTCCGCCTATTCGATCGACGACCTGCTGCTGCAGGACACGCTGCTCGACGCGGTCGAGGAGGCGATCCGCAAGCTCCTCGACGCGACGCGCGAGCTGACCCCGGTCTGCATCGTCGGCGCGCCGGTCCGGCGCGGCAGCCGGGTCTACAACTGCGGCATCGCGGTGTCGCGCGGCACGCTCCTCGGGGTCGTGCCGAAGTCGTTCCTGCCGAACTACCGGGAGTTCTACGAGAACCGCTGGTTCGCGCCCGGCGCGGGGGTGGAGGGCCTGGAGGTCGATCTCGCGGGGCGCCGCGTGCCGTTCGGGACCGACCTGGTGTTCGCTGCGAGCGACCTCGCGGACTTCACGTTCCACATCGAGATCTGCGAGGACTTCTGGTCGGCGGTGCCGCCGTCGTCGTACGGGGCGCTCGCCGGCGCGCACATCCTGTGCAACCTGTCGGCGTCGAACGTCGTGGTCGGCAAGGCCGACGACCGCGCGCTGCTGTGCGCGTCGCAGTCGATGCGCTGCCACGCCGCCTATCTGTACTCGGCGGCCGGTCCCGGGGAGAGCACGACCGACCTCGCGTGGGACGGGCAGGCCTCGATCCACGAGCTCGGCAACCTGCTCGCCGAGACCGAGCGCTTCCCGGCGGACGGCCAGATGTGCGTCGCCGATGTCGACGCCGGCCGCCTGCGGTCCGAACGGATGCGAACCATGACGTTCAACAACGCCGCGGTCGCCGCGGGCAACCCGGAGCGGCGTTTCCGGCGGATCGAGTTCGCGCATCGGCCGACGTTCGGCGACTGCGGCTTCGAGCGGCGCATCGACCGCTTCCCGTTCGTGCCGGACGCGCCGGACAAGCTCGACCGCGACTGCTACGAGGCCTTCAACATCCAGGTCCACGGCCTCGTCAAGCGCCTGCAGTCGACGCGGCGCGAACGCATCGTGATCGGCGTGTCGGGCGGCCTCGACTCGACCCACGCGCTGATCGTCGCGGCGAAGGCGTTCGACGCGCTCGGGCTGCCGCGTTCGAACATCCTCGGCTTCACGATGCCCGGCTTCGCCACGTCGACCGGAACGAAGTCGAACGCGTGGGCGCTGATGAACGCGCTCGGCGCGAGCGGCGAGGAGATCGACATCACCGCCGCGGCGACGCGCCTGCTGCAGGACATCGGCCATCCGTACGGCCGCGGCGAGCCGGTCTACGACGTGACGTTCGAGAACGTCCAGGCGGGGCTCCGCACCGATTACCTCTTCCGGCTCGCGAACCAGCGCGACGGGCTCGTGCTCGGGACCGGCGACCTCTCCGAGCTCGCGCTCGGCTGGTGCACCTACGGCGTCGGCGACCACATGAGCCACTACAACGTCAACGGCTCGCTCGCGAAGACGCTGATCCAGTACCTCG
>CAXTDA010000372.1:0-1247 GCA_964242935.1 uncultured Burkholderiaceae bacterium
GGTCGACGATCAGGCTGGTCTCCTTGTACGGATACCCGTGCAGCACGACGGCCGCCTCGTCGCCGACGCGCGTCTCGGACCGCGGCGCGCGGCGCTTTCGCGCCGGCGGCGTCAGAAGCGCCGCGGCCGGACGGTCGGCGACCACGACGTCCCCGTCGTCGATCGGCGCCGCGTCAGTCATACCCGAACGACTTGACGAGCGCCGCGCTGTCCGCCCATCCCGAACGCACCTTGACCCAGAGCTCCAGGTGACAACGCGACTGCAGGAGCTTCTCGATATCGGTGCGCGCCTCGCTGCCGATCAGCTTCAGCTTGCCGCCGTTGGCGCCGATCAGCATCGACTTGTGGTTCGCGCGCTCGACGACGATCGTCGCGGCGATCCGGCAGAACCGGCCGCCCGCTTCCATCGACGGCTCCTCGACGAAACGGTCGATCACCACCGTCATCCCGTACGGCAGCTCGTCGCCGAGCTGGCGGAACACCTTCTCGCGGATCAATTCGGAGACCAGGAAGCGTTCGCTGCGATCGGTCAGGTCGTCGGCGTCGAAGAGCGGCGGCGCGACCGGCAGCCGCTCTTCGATCGTGCCGACGAGGTCGTCGATCTGCGACCCGGTCTTCGCCGAGACCGGCACGAGCGCGGCCCACGAGTACTCGGCCGCGCGCGCCTGCAGGAACGGCAACAGGCTGCGCTTGTCGTCGAGCGTGTCCGACTTGTTGATCGCGAGGATCACCGGCAGCGGCTCGTCGCCGCCCTTCGGCAGCAGCTGCAGCACCGCCTGGTCCTCGGCACCGAAGCGTCCGGCCTCGACCACGAACAGCACGACGGACACGCCGGCGACCGCGTCGCGGATCGCCCGGTGCATGCTCTTGTGCAGCACGCTCTTGTGTCGCGTCTGGAATCCCGGCGTGTCGACGTACACGAACTGCGCCGACGCCGTCGTCGCGATGCCGAGGATGCGGTGCCGCGTCGTCTGCGCCTTTCGCGACGTGATGCTGATCTTCTGGCCGACCAGCCGGTTCAGCAGCGTCGACTTGCCGACGTTCGGCCGGCCGATGATCGCGACCATCCCGGTGCGGAAGCCGGCCGGGGTCGCCGATGCGGTTTCGAGCGGCTCGCCCTCCTCCGCGGCTCGCGGATCAGGCGACACGGACCTGCGCCGGACGCGACGGATCGAGGGGCGACTGCGGCTCGTCAGCCGCGGCTTCGGGGCCGTCGTTCTGCGGCGGCTCCGGCCTGACGTCGGCAA
>CAXTDA010000372.1:1257-4338 GCA_964242935.1 uncultured Burkholderiaceae bacterium
GTCGTTCGCCCGGACGCCCTTCGACTATCGCCGCGTCGCGGTCCGGGGTGGCGGGCCGACTCGCCGACGGCGCGTCGATGCGGGCGGGCTCGTTCGCCGTCACCGTCCGCGTCGCGGGACGATCCGCCGCACGCGTTGAGGCCGGCTCGACGCCGCGCGGCGTCGCGTCGACCGTCTTGCGAGGTGCCGGCTGCGGCGTCGCGGATTGCTCGACCGCCACCTCGAGCGTCAGTTGCGCCGGCTTCGCGCGCCGCGTCTTCTTGGTCGCGGCGACGGCATGCAGTTGCGCGGCCTCGAGCGCCTTCTTCGCGGCCGCCTGCTCGGCCGCGCGTCGGCTGCCGCCGGCGCCGAGCACCTGGATCGAAAGCTTCGGGACCGCGCACTCGACCTCGAACTCCTGGCTGTGCGCGGCGCCGTGCGTCGCGACGACCGTGTACATCGGCAACGCGATCTTTCGTCCCTGCAGGTACTCCTGCAGCAGCGTCTTCGAGTCCTTGCCGAGCGTCTTCGGGTCGACCGTGTCGAGCACCGGCTGGTAGAGCCGCCGGATCACGCGCCGCGCGGCGTCGAACCCGGCATCGAGATAGATCGCGCCAAACAGCGCCTCGACCGTATCCGCGAGGATCGAAGGGCGCCGGAAGCCGCCGCTCTTCAGCTCGCCTTCGCCGAGCCGCAGGTGCGGACTGAGCTCGAGTCGCTGCGCGATCTCGTAGAGCGACTGCTGCTTGACGAGATTGGCCCGCAGCCGCGACAGGTCGCCCTCGTCGATGCGCAGGAACTTGTCGAACAGCAGCGACGCGACGACGCAGTTGAGCACGCTGTCGCCGAGGAACTCCAGCCGCTCGTTGTGCGCGACGCTGTGGCTGCGATGGGTCAGCGCCTGATGCAGCAGCTCCTTCGACTGGAACTCATGGCCGAGGGCGGTCTGGAGCGCTTGGACATCCATCGGTTTCCGGATCCTCGGTCGACGCTCAGAGCGTCTTGCTGCTTCCGGCGTAATCGATGGTCAGGCTGACCGGACCGAACAGCGGCACCTTCTTCGTGTACGCGTACGAGATCACGAAGTCGTCGTCGACCTTCGTGAAATCCAGGTCCTTGCCCGACAGCGTCGTGATGTCGTCGATCGCCGCCGACCGGTCGAATGCCTTCTGCATCTCGACGACCGTGCTGGCGGAGGCCTTCGCCTTCTTGACCGCGGACTGGATCGCGCGGTATTCGACGAAGGTCGGCAACACCCGCAACGCGACGATGCCGACGAAGCCGATGACGATGACGAGGAGGAGCAGTCCGACGATGCTGATGCCGCGCTGGCGCGCCGGCGAGGCGGAAAACGACGACGCGAAAGAGGCGATCTGCAAGGCGTTCTCTCTATCGGAACGAGCCGATCCGACCGATATTACCGAAGTTCATCCAGATCAAGAATGCGTGCCCGACAATATTCCGGTCCGGCACGAACCCCCAATAACGACTATCGGCGCTGTTGTCCCGATTGTCTCCCATCATGAAGTAATACCCGTCCGGGACCTTGCAGGTCGCGGTCGTATTGCCGTCGGAGTAGGCGCAGTTGCTGCGAAAGACGGCCGCCTCCGTCGCGTGCCCGCCGGACTCGAGCTCGCGGAGGTACTGCTCGGGCGTGATCACGCCCGAGCGGTCCTCGTCGATCAGGATCATGTGCGGCGCGGTCCCGTCGGCGCGCGGCAGCGTCTCGGTGAACTGCTTCGAATACGCGACGCGCTCGGCATCGAAGTAGTCCGGCGCCGGGGCCGTCGGGACCGCGGCGCCGTCGACCGTCAGCCGCTTGCCGCGATAGACCACGGTGTCGCCCGGCAATCCGATCACCCGCTTCACGTAGTCGACCGACGGGTCGACCGGGTAACGGAACACCATGACGTCGCCGCGCTGCGGGTTGCCGACGTCGATCACCTTCCGGTTGACGATCGGCAGCCGAATTCCGTACGAGAACTTGTTGACGAGGATCAGGTCGCCCACCAGCAGCGTCGGGATCATCGAGCCCGACGGAATGCGGAACGGCTCGAACAGGAACGAGCGCAGCACGAACACGACCAGGATGACCGGGAAGAAGCCCGCGGGAAACTCGATCCATCCCGGCTGCCGCAGCAGGCGTTCCTCGAGGCGATGGCGCTCGTCGGCGAGCAGCGCGGGGTCGGCGCGACGCGGCCTCGCGATCGAACCGTTCGAGCGCCGCGCGCGCCTTCCGCACGCGACCGGGCCGGAAGACCAGGCGGTCCGCGAACCACACGACGCCGGTCGCGACCATCAACCAGAACAGGATCAACGCGAAGTTGAAACTCATTTGTCCTCCACCTGCAGGATCGCGAGGAACGCCTCCTGGGGAATCTCGACCGAGCCGACCTGCTTCATGCGCTTCTTGCCGGCCTTCTGCTTCTCGAGCAGCTTGCGTTTTCGCGAGATGTCGCCGCCGTAGCACTTCGCAAGCACGTTCTTCCGCAGCGCCTTGACGTTCTCGCGCGCGATGATGTTCGAGCCGATCGCCGCCTGGATCGCGACATCGAACATCTGCCGCGGGATCAGCTCGCGCATCTTCGCCGCGACCTCGCGGCCGCGATGCTGGCTGTTCGCGCGATGCACGATCACCGCGAGCGCGTCGACCTTCTCCGCGTTGATCATCATGTCGACCTTGACGACGTCGGCCGCGCGGTATTCCTTGAACTCGTAGTCCATCGACGCGTAGCCGCGCGAGACCGATTTCAGCTTGTCGAAGAAGTCGAGGACGATCTCGGCGAGCGGAATCTCGTAGGTCAGCATCACCTGCCGGCCGTGATAGTCCATGCCGATCTGCATGCCGCGCTTCTGGATCGCGAGCGTGATCACCGCGCCCACGTAGTCCTGCGGCATGTAGAGCTTGACCGTGACGATCGGCTCGCGGATCTCCTCGATCCGCGCCGGGTCCGGCATCTTCGACGGGTTCTCGACCGTGACGACGCTGCCGTCGCGCATCACGACCTCGTAGACCACCGACGGCGCGGTCGTGATGAGCTCCATGTCGTACTCGCGCTCGAGCCGCTCCTGCACGATCTCCATGTGCAGCAGGCCGAGGAA
>CAXTDA010000373.1:0-4330 GCA_964242935.1 uncultured Burkholderiaceae bacterium
GGATGGGCGGGATGCATCGGCGTGACGGCGAGCCGGGCTGGCCGCCGATGCCGCCCGGTCCGCCCGCGGCCCGCTGACACGACCACGAGGCGACCGTTCAGAGCCACTCGCCGAGCGAGATGCCGACGCCGAGCGAGTTCTGGCGGTGGTTGTAGTCGATCAGGCTCTCGCCGTAGCCAGTGAAGAGCTGAACGTGGCCCTTCAGGTAGCCGTAGAGCGGGAAGGCCCAGTCGACGGCGATCGATCCGCGGGAGCGGTCGCCGCCCCGCAACGTGTGGCGCAGCGTGACCGCGATCTGCTGGTTGCCGAGCTTCCGGATCGCGACGACCTCGCCGCGCCCGACGTAGTCGAGGATGTCGGCGTTATCGTCGCGGTCGGCCCTTTCGCGAAGCCGCAGCCACGGCCGCACCAGCACGGCCCAGTTGTCGTTCTCGAGTCCGATCTGCCCGATCAAGCGGTTCCAGCTGCGCGATTGCGGCACGTCGCGGCCGTTCGACTGGTGGGTCAGCGACAGGCCGATCAGCTTCCCCCTCAGGCCGAGCAGCGTGTAACTGGTCGGTGCGGTGTACATCACTTCCGGCTCGTAGTCGGTCTCGCGAAACGGCCGCGACGTCTCGTGGTTGTAGACCTGCCAGCGGGACGACTGCGTGTAGCCGAACCAGAAGTCGCTGCCGGCGAAGCCGACATCGTTCAACAGCTTCGCCTTGAGGCTGATCTGGAATTTGCCTTCGAGGTGGTCGACCGGCCCCTGCAGCGTCGCGTCGTTGGCCGGGTTCGGACTGGTGGCGTGCGTCGTCGGACTGCTCGAGTAGAACGCGGGCAGAATGTAGATCGGCTTGTACGGCCGTAACGCGAACAGTGCCGGACTCGGCGTGCCGTCCAGATCCCAGCGTTCGACGAGCGTCGAAGGCCGGGTCCCCGGCCGGGTCGTGTCGGCCTGTTCCGACGTGACCGTGACGTTGCCGGCCGGGTCCTGCTTGACGACCTGGGCAACGGTCGGTGCCGACGGGTCGGTCTTCGGCATGGTCCGCCCGTTCAGGGTGTCGTAGCAGGCGAGGCGCTTGGTATCGTCCTCGAGCGCCTTGCAGTCGTTCACGTCGATCGCGTGGACGGCGCTCGTCGCACAGAGCGCGACGAGGGAGACGAACAGTTGCGGAAGCGGCCGGGACGACGGAGGGTTGCGGTGCTGCATCGAGGCTCCTGATGATCCCGCCGAAAGGGTCCGAGGCTACGTCTCGCATTCCGCTGCGTCAAATCGCTGTATTGGACAATTCGCGATGACCGCCGCGGAAGTCGCGCCGTCGACGATCGTGGTCCGCGCGCTCGGCGTCCGGCCCTACCCATCGACGCTCGATGCGATGCGCGCCTTCACGACCGGCCGGGACGACGCGACCGTCGACGAGATCTGGCTCCTCGAGCACGAGCCGGTGTACACGCTCGGCCAGGCCGGCCGCCTCGAACACCTGCACGGCGAGGTCGCGATTCCGGTGCTCCGCACGGAGCGCGGCGGGCAGATCACGTACCACGGGCCCGGGCAACTCGTCGCCTACCTGTTGATCGATCTCCGTCGCCGCGGCATCAAGGTCCGCGAGTTCGTCCAGCTGATCGAGTGCGCGGTCATCGAAGGACTGGCCACGTATAATCTCGCGGCTGAAACGAAACCCGGCGCGCCCGGCGTCTACGTGCGGCGCCACGACGAACTGCAGAAGATCGCGGCGCTCGGTCTCAAGATCGTCAACGGTCGAAGCTTCCATGGCCTCAGCGTCAACGTCGCGATGGACCTGATGCCCTATGCGTCGATCGACGCGTGCGGCTACCCTGGGCTGCGGACGACCGACCTGCGATCGCTCGGCATCGACACGACGACGGCGTCGGTCGGTACGGTGCTCGCCGGGATCCTGATCGGGCGCATCGAACGCGCCTCCCGTTAGAAGGTGTCCATGGACTCGTACGACCCGACGATCAAGCAGAAGGCGCGCGAGAAGACTGCACGGGCCTATGGCCGCATCCCGATCGCGGCCTTGTCGAATGCGGAACCGGTCGAGCGCCTGCGGAAGCCCGAGTGGATCCGCGTCCGCGCCGCCGGTGCGGCATCGACTCAGCGCTTCAACGAGATCAAGCAGATCCTGCGCGAGCACCAGCTGCACACGGTCTGCGAGGAGGCGAGCTGCCCGAACATCGGCGAATGCTTCGGCAAGGGCACCGCAACGTTCATGATCATGGGCGACAAGTGCACGCGGCGTTGCCCGTTCTGCGACGTGGGCCATGGTCGCCCCGACCCGCTCGACGTCGACGAGCCGCTCAATCTCGCGAAGACCATCGCGGCGCTGCGCCTCTCGTACGTCGTGATCACGAGCGTCGATCGTGACGATCTTCGCGACGGCGGCGCGCAGCACTTCGTCGACTGCATCCGCACGGTCCGCGAATGGTCGCCGGGGACGAAGATCGAGATCCTGACGCCCGATTTCCGCGGGCGCATGGACCGGGCGCTCGACATCCTCGCGGCGGCGCTCCCGGATGTCATGAACCACAACCTCGAGACGGTGCCGCGCCTCTATCGCGAGGCACGGCCGGGATCCGACTACGCGTGGTCGCTGAACCTGCTGAAGCGCTTCAAGGCGTCGCACTCGACCGTGACGACGAAGAGCGGCATCATGGTCGGCCTCGGCGAGACCGACGACGAAATCCTCGCGACGATGCGCGACCTGCGGGCGCACGACGTCGACATGCTGACGATCGGTCAGTACCTGCAGCCGTCGGCACATCACCTGCCGGTGCGGCGCTACGTCCATCCCGACACCTTCGCCGCGTTCGAGCGCGAGGCGAACGCGATGGGCTTCGTGCACGCGGCGGTCGGCGCGATGGTGCGGTCGTCGTACCACGCCGACCGCCAGGCGCACGAAGCGGGCGTCGCGCTCGGCGAATCGTTCCAGGCGTAAGGCGTGCGCCGCGTCGTCTGGCCGTTGGCGGCGGCCCTCGCCGTCGCGGGGTGTGCATCCCCGCCGGTCGTCGTCGACGGCCCGCTGAAGGTCAAGCTGATCGCGTTCAACGACTTCCACGGCAACCTCGAAGCGCCGAGCGCCGCGATCCGTGCGCCGGAAGGCGGCCCGACCGCCGAAGCCACCAACCGCGACGTCTTCGTGCCGGCCGGCGGTGCGGCGCAGTTCGCGACGCTGGTCAGGAAGCTGGCGGCGCAGAACCCGAACCACGTGATCACGTCGTCCGGCGACATGATCGGCGCGTCGCCGCTCGTCTCGGCGCTGTTCCTCGACGAGCCGACCATCGAGGCGATGAATACGATCGGGGTCGACTTCAACGCGGTCGGCAACCACGAATTCGACCGCGGCGTCGCCGAACTGAAACGGAAGCAGGGCGGCGGCTGCGAGCGCCTCGTCGCGTCGCTCGAGCCCTGCCGCTCCGGCCACCGGTTCGAAGGCGCGAAGTTCCAGTACCTCGCGGCCAACGTCATCGACAAGGTCACCGGGCAGCCGATCTTTCCGGCTTACGGCATCCGGACGTTCGACGGCGTCAAGCTCGGCTTCATCGGCCTGACGCTGCAGGGCACCGATCAGATCGTCGACCCGACCGGCATCGCCGGTGTCGAGTTCCGCGACGAGGCCGACACCATCAACGCGCGCGCGGCCGAGCTGCAGGTGCAGGGCGTCCACACCATCGTCGTCCTGATCCACGAGGGCGGGTACACGAAGGGCCGGCTGAACGACCGCACCTGTCCGGGTCTCACCGGCGACATCCTGCCGATCCTCGACCGGCTCGACCCGAGCATCGACGTGGTCGCGTCGGCGCACACGCACCAACCGTACGTCTGCACCTACCGCGGCTTCCTGTTGACCAGCGCCGCGTCGTACGGGCGGCTGATCACCGACATCGACCTCGACATCGACCGGAAGACCGGTCGCGTGATCGCGAAGACCGCCACCAACCGCATCGTCGCGAGCCCGGCCTACGGCAATCTCACGGAGCAGCCCGGCTATCCGGTCCTCGACCGCGATCCGGCGATCGCGAAGCACGTCGACGCGTACGTTGCGAACGTCGCCCCGTTCGCCGATCGGCGGGTCGGCACGGCCAGCGGGGCGCTCAGCGACCGCGAAGACAAGGCCGGCCAATCGCCGCTCGGCAGCATCCTCGCGGACGCGGACCTCGAGGCCACGCGTCGTGCCGGCGCGGTCGTCGCGTTCCTCAACCCGGGCAGCGTCCGCGCGCCGATCGCGAACAGCACCGACGGCGCCGTGACCTACGGGGCGCTGTTTCGCACCCAACCGTTCGGCAACAACCTCGTGACGATGACGCTGACCGGTGCCGAGATCAAGGC
>CAXTDA010000374.1:0-4316 GCA_964242935.1 uncultured Burkholderiaceae bacterium
GCCGCGAGGCGGTCTACCCGGTCGACGTCGAGGTCGTCGCGCAGGATCGCCAGGGGTTGCTCCGCGATATCTCCGAGGTGTTTTCGCGCGAGAAGATCAATGTCGTCGGCGTCCACACCGAGAGCCGGAAGGGGATGGCGCGGATGGGCTTCACGGCCGAGGTCGGCGACGCGCGGCAACTGACGAAGGCGCTCGGCGCGATCGGCGAGGTCGAGGGCGTGGTGGAGGCGCGGCGGCGGTGACGCGGGTCATGCGGATGGCGCATGCGCGCTGGCATCCTTTCGGTAGACTCGGCGGGCCGGGGCAACGGACCTGGCCCCTGCCCCTCGTTTCGATTGCGGCGCACTGCCCCATGGTTGCGGATGAACACGAAGCGCATCTTCTACAGCTGCTCGACCTGGTTGTCGTATGAAATCTGTCAGCGATATTACGGTCAGAACCATTACGTCTGGTGCACGCCGTACTTCGATCCTTCATCCCGCCTGAATCCTTACAATTCCGTGCCGCCGACTTCGAATCCTCGAGAGATCTATTGGAACCTGCACAAGGAGGTGAGCGCCGGCGATCTGCACTCCGCCAAAATAGCGCAGAATCGATCGGGCATTCAGCATGGCGCGGACGTCAAGCTGCAATCGAACGTCATCGATCGGGATCAGCATCGGGAGATTCTCGAGATCGCCACGGCTGCGGCCCCGCGGGATTTTCGTCCGATCCTTTTCGTGATTCCCGCTACCTCGGTGGGAGCACTGGTCCGCGCGGTCGGCATCAAGGATCGCGCCAGTCTTCTTTCTGAAGAATTCATTATCGAAAGTCTGCCACGGGATCTGTTCGATGCCGTCGAGCTTTGAGCGAGTGAACGCCATGAACATACTTTCCATCGTCGACAGCGTTCCGCGAAGCATCGCGACCGAAGCGTTGTATTACTGCCTACGCGCGCTGAAGCAGGCCGGATTACCGGCCGAGTCCAAGAAGGACTATTTCTTCGACACCGAAGGCAGCCATCCGAACGAGAGCAGTGTGGCGCTGGCTCGGCAGATTCTCGAACGGATCGTTGCAGTCGAAGGCCAGGAGCTCGACCTGCTGGACCGTGAGCGGATCCACGACTACATCCACGAGGTGGCGAACGCGACGGACACACTTTCGACTCGGGTCGACGGTTTCAACAAGGAGCGGGGCGCCGAGCTGCTGCAGCGCATGCGCTCCGCTTAGCATCGCGCGGGTACGGCGAGTGGAGCAGTGGTCGGTCGCATGTCGGTCGAAGAATGGTGTCTGCTCCGATGAAAAGCGTCATCGATTCGCGAGACGTTCGCGTCTCCACGACAGGAGGAGACCATCGATGGCCGCAGCGAAGAAGGGCTTGTACGCGAACATCCAGGCGAAGCGCGACCGCATCGCGGACGGCAGCGGCGAGAAGATGAGGAAGCCCGGTTCGGAAGGGGCGCCCGCGCCGGATGCGTTCGACAAGGCGGAGAAGACGTCGACCGCGGCGAAGAAGGCGTCACGTTCGACGGCAGCGAAGAAGGCGCCAGCGAAGAAGGCGGCTGCCAGGAAGGCCACCGCGAAGAAGACGCCCGTCAAGAAGGCCACGGCCAAAAAAGCCACGGCGAAGAAGGTCGCGACCAGGAAGGCGACCGCGAAGAAAGCCGCTTCGAAGCAGGCGACGGCCCGAAAGACCGCGTCGTCCTGAGGCGGGTCGCGGTCCCTCGGCCGGACCGGGACCGCGCAGCCGTTGCGGCGCGGTTCAGGACACGGTCGCTTCGTCCAGCAGCGACTGCTGTCCCGAAAACCGCACCTTGCCGTGCCGCTTGCGTCGATACACGCCGTCGCTGTCCATCACCCAGGCGAGCGCGTTGTCCTTCAGATGGACGCGCAGGCCCTCGTCGATCACGCGCTTCTTGAGCCGCGCCTCCTTGATCGGGAATGCGACCTCGACGCGGCGGAAGAAGTTGCGGTCCATCCAGTCGGCGCTCGACAGATAGACGTCGTCGGCGCCGTCGTTCCTGAAGTAGAAGATGCGGCTGTGCTCGAGGAAGCGGCCGACGATCGAGCGGACGGTGATGTTGTCCGACAGCCCCTTCACGCCGGGCCGCAGCGTGCAGACGCCGCGGATGATCAGGTCGATCTTCACGCCGGCCGCGCTCGCTGCGTACAGCTCGTGGATCACGCCCGGTTCGAGCAGCGAGTTCATCCGCGCCATGATGCGGGCGGGCCGGCCGGCGGCGGCGAGGCGCGCTTCGTTGCGGATCGCCGCGATCGTGTTGCCGTGCATGCTGAAGGGCGACTCCCAGATGCATTTCATCTTCTTCGCGCTGCCGAGGCCGGTCAGTTGCTGGAAGACCTCGTGCACGTCGCTGCACAGGTTCTCGTCGGCCGTGAAGAGGCCGAAGTCGGTATAGACGCGCGCCGTCCCCGAGTGGTAGTTGCCGGTCCCGAGGTGCGCGTAGCGGCGCAGCACGAGCGCCTCGTTCTTCGTCCGCTCGCGGCGGACGACCAGGACCATCTTCGCGTGCGTCTTGTGGCCGACGACGCCATACACGACATGCGCGCCGACCTCTTCGAGCCGCGACGCCCAGTTGATGTTGGTCTGCTCGTCGAAGCGCGCCATCAGCTCGACGACCACCGTCACTTCCTTGCCGGTCCGCGCGGCGAGCAGCAGCGACTCCATCAGCGCCGAGTCGCTGCCGGTGCGGTAGATCGTCTGCTTGATCGCGACCACGTCCGGGTCGGTCGCGGCCGCGTGCAGGAAGTCGAGGACCGGCACGAACGACTGGTACGGGTGGTGGACCAGGATGTCGCGCTTCGCGATCGTGCGGAACAGGTCGGCGCCCTTGATGTTGGCCTTGCGGATCTCGGCCGGCAGCGCCGGATGGAACGGCACGAACTTGAGATCCGGTCGCGCGATCATGTCCGGCATCTGGATCAGGCGCACCAGGTTGACCGGACCGGCGACGCGATAGACGTCCTCCTCGTCGAGCCCGAATTCGCGCCTCAGCAGTTGCGCGATCGATTCGGAGCAGGTGTCGGCGATCTCGAGACGGACCGCGTCGCCGTAGTGGCGCTGCGGCAGCTCGCCCTGCAGCGCGACGCGCAGGTTCGTGATTTCCTCGTCGTCGACGAAGAGATCCGAGTTGCGCGTCACGCGAAACGGATGGCAGCCGTGCACCTCCATGCCGGCGAACAGTTCGGACACGTAGGCCTGCATGATCGTCGTCAGCATCACGATGCCGTACGGCTTTTCCGACAGCGTGTCGGGCAGTCGGATCAGGCGCGGCAGCGCGCGCGGTGCCTGCACGATCGCGACGCCCGACTTGCGGCCGAACGCGTCGTGCCCGCCGAGCTCGACGGCGAAGTTGAGGCTCTTGTTCAGCACGCGCGGGAACGGATGCGCGGGGTCGAGCCCGATCGGCGTCAGGACCGGCAGGATCTCCTGCTGGAAATAGCCGCGCGCCCAGGCGCCCACCGCCTCGTTCCAGTTGGTCTGGAGCTTGAGGTCGATGCCTTCCTGATACAGCAACGGCAGCAACGTGTCGTTGAGGAGCGCGTATTGCCGGGCGACGAGCGCGTGCGCCCGGACCGCGACGAGCGCCAGCGCCTGGTCGACCGGCAGCCCGTCGACGCCGGCGTGCTTCGGGTTCAGCCGCAGCTGCGCCTTCAGTTCGGCGACGCGCACCTCGAAGAACTCGTCGAGGTTGCTGCTCGCGATGCAGAGGAAACGCAGGCGTTCGAGCAACGGCAGGGCGGCATCTTCGGCCTGCGCGAGCACGCGTTCGTTGAACGCGAGCAGCGACAGCTCCCGGTTGATGAAGTCTTGAGCGGGCACGCGCATGGTCACTCGGGACGAAACCGACGAGGATCGCGGCGAAATATGGCAGGCATGCGACAGGCGGTCGCGCTCGACCGGCCTCGAATCCGGTCGATCGCTTCACCGATTGTTAACATCGCGGCGCACGAACCCCTCATCGGTCCCACTCCATGCCCGTTCCCGAATTGCTCGCCGCGGTCGACCTCGGCTCCAACAGCTTTCGCCTGCTGATCGGCCGCGTGGTCAAGGCGCCCGCGGGGACGCAAGTCTATCCACTCGACAGTCTGAAGGAAACGGTGCGTCTCGCGTCGGGCCTGACGAAGGAGAAGCGGCTCGACGCGGACTCGCAGCAGCGCGGGCTCGTCGTGCTCGAACGCTTCGGCGACCGACTGCGCTCGTTCGCCCCGCACACCGTGCGCGCGGTCGCGACGAACACGTTGCGGGTCGCGAAGAACGCCGGCGAGTTCCTCGACAAGGCCGAAGCCGCGCTCGGCTTCCCGATCGAGGTCATCGC
>CAXTDA010000375.1:0-4310 GCA_964242935.1 uncultured Burkholderiaceae bacterium
GCCTCAGAAGATGAAGAACATGCCGCCCACCGTGCCCTTCTGGTGGCGGAAGGCCGGCGTCCAGTTGGCCGCGCCGACGGCGCGCGCCGGGTTGCCGCCGAGGATGTAGCCGGCCTGCGTGTCGTTGACCAGGCTGGTGTAGAGCAGGTAGAGGCCGGTGTCCTTGAACAGCTGATAGTTGTAGCCGGCGGTCCACATCGTCGCGCCGCTGTCGGCGATCGCCGCCGATCCCTTCCAGTCGAACGCCTTGCCGTAGAACCCGCCGAGCGTGTGCGCGCCGTAGGTGTACTTGCCGAGCAGGTGGAAGTAGTTGCGGGTGCGGTCGTTGCCGCTGCCGTTGATGTTGGTCAGGCGATCGTGTTCGGCTAGGCCGGCGAGATAGAACGGTCCGAGCGTATAGCCGGCCGTCAGGAAGTTCGACGTGCCTTGCTCGTAGAAGTTGGTCGACAGCGTGCGCGCGTCGGCGATCTGCTGGTAGCCCCAGGCCGCCCGCAACGGTCCGCCGTTGTATTCGATGCTGGCCGACACCGAGCGCGCCCCGTTGCCGCCCAGCTGCTCGCGGCCGCCGTTGTTGTTGTTCTGGGTCAGCGAGTAGAACACCTTGCCCTGGAAGCCGTTGATCACCGGCGTGTAGTAGGCCGCGTCGTTGGCCAGCCGCTGGTCGAAGCCGCCGGTCGCCGCGCTCGAGCCGTTGGCCCACAGCGTGGCGTCGTTCGACGTGCCGGTGAACAGCTGGAAGTAGTTGCCCGACACCGAGTGCAGGTCGTCGTAGGGGTGGTAGAAGTTGCCGGCCTTGAGTTCGCCGAGCGTCTTGTTGCGGATGCCGACGAAGGTCTCGCGGCCGCCAAGCACGTTGGAGCTGCCCACCGTGGCGTTGTTGGGATCGTCGGTGGCGACGCCGGACTCGATCTGGAAGAACGCGCTGGTGTCGGGCGCCACCACGCGCTCGCCCTTGACGCCGAGGCGCGACGTGTTGTTCTGCAACTGCAGATGGTTGACCGCGGTCAGGCCGCCGATGCGCACCGACTCGTACGACAGGTGGACGCGCCCGTAGAGCGTGACGCCGAGGGCCGTCAGGTTCTGCGTCGTCTGGTAGTTCGGCGGCACGTTGCGCTGCGACTGGCCTTCGCCGGGCTGCGACGCCTGCTGCGAGGTCCCGACCTGCGGCGGGTTCGGGTCCGTGCCGACCGTGCCGGCCGCGGCCGGGGCCTGCGCCTGGGTACCGAAGCTGCCTGTCGCGGACGGCGCCGGCGCGGCGGCCGGACGCTGGCCGAGCACCGCGTCGAGCCTTCGTTCCAGCGCTTCGATCCGCGCCTTCTGCGCCGCGACCTCCGCCTTCAGGTCGCTCGTCTCGTCGGCCCACGCGGCGACCGGCGATGCCGCCAGCGTCGTGAAGCACGTGAGGACGGCCATCCGCATCAACGTGTTTTCCATTTTGCATTCCCCCCTGTCGAACGATTCGATGCGCGGTGCTCCCGGCAACCGAGCTTGAAGATCGCTTGTTTGTTTTGATTAAAGACGACGGTATTGAATTTGATTCATTCCTGAAGCACCGCGCAAAAAAGGACCAATGCCGATCGCAAAGACGTCGTCCAGCGTACGAATGCGGCGGTCATTGCAAAGGGAGTCGCAACGGACGAGATGGCGCAATTGACTTCGGCGCCGCGGCGCCTATCATGTGACGCTGATTGATCAGTACGGAGGTTGCTTGGCTTCCAATCAAAAGCGCCGTCCCTCGGCGAAGCGGCCGGCGCCGACGCGCAAGAACGATCCGGAAGCCACGAAAAGGAACATCCTTTCCATTGCGACACGGGAGTTTGCGAGGGCCGGCTACAGCGGGGCGCGAATCGATGCGCTCGCCGCGAAGATGGCGGTGACGAAGCGCATGATCTATTACTACTTCGGCGGCAAGGAGCAACTGTATATCGCCGTGCTCGAGCAGGAATACAGCCGCATCCGCGAAGCCGAAGGCGCGTTGGCGCTCGACCATCTGGACCCCGAAGCGGCAATCCGTCGATTGACCGAGTTCACTTTCGACTATCACCACGACAACCCCGACTTCGTCCGCCTCGTGACGATCGAGAACATCCATCACGCACGCCATCTCGTGAAATCGAAGACGATCCGCGAGGTCAATGCCACGATCGTGCAGACGATCGACCGCATTCTCAGGCGCGGACGAAAGACCGGCGTGTTCGAATCGCGAATCCGCGCCGTCGACGTGTTCCTGCTGATGAGCGCGATGTGTTTCTTCCAGGTGTCGAACCTGTACACGTTCGGCGCGATCTTCGAGCCCGACCTGAGTTCGCCGGCGACACGCCGCACGCATCGCAAGCTCGTGGCGGACTTCATCGCGCATCAACTGAGGAAGTCGTGATGCCGGCACCCGGCGCCCATCCGATCGACGACGGCGACCGCCGCCGGCCGTCGCCGCGTCGGACATTCGAAAGAACTTCGGACGATCCAGGTCGATGCCGTGCGTCGCGTGCATCACGTCTCCCTGCCGCGCATCTCCGTGCGCAATGTGTGCCCTTGACAGTGCCGATCCAGGACGCCTACGATGATCGCACAGTTTGTACGAAATGGTTAGTTTGTTGCGTTCATCAGACTCTCCGCGAACAGGCGTCCGGTTGAAACGGGACGATCAGGAGTTCAAACTGCGCATCAACCGTGTGCATCGGCGAGACGACCAGCGAGTTCCATAACCCGCGTCGACCGCGGCACACCTGCGCCCGTGGGGGTGGCGCATCGATGGCGAGGAATCAACCGAGCAACGGGGCGGCGCATGCGGCAAAGCTGCCGATGGAATTCGTCCAGCGCGATCGCGGCGTCCATCCGCCGCCCTTCGCACCGGGCTACAAGACGAGCGTCCTGCGATCGCCGCAAAAGGCGTTGCTGTCGCTGCAGAACTCGCTGTCCGAGATCACCGGCCCGGTCTTCACCGCCGACGAACTCGGTCCGCTCGACCACGACCTGATCCTCAACTACGCGAAGGAAGGCCTGCCGATCGGCGAGCGGATCATCGTCCACGGCTTCGTCCTCGACGAGTTCGGACGCCCGGTACCCAACGCGCTCGTCGAGGTCTGGCAGGCGAACGCCGGCGGACGGTATCGCCACAAGAAGGATCGCTACATCGCGCCGATCGATCCGAACTTCGGCGGCTGCGGCCGCGTGCTGACCGACGACGACGGGCACTACGTCTATCGCACGATCAAGCCCGGACCCTACCCGTGGCGCAACCACAGCAACGACTGGCGCCCCGCGCACATCCACTACTCCCTCTCCGGGTCCGGGTGGGCGCAGCGCCTGATCACGCAGATGTACTTCGAAGGTGATCCGTTGATCGCGCGTTGCCCGATCGTCAAGACGATCCCGACCGAGGAAGCCATCCGTCAACTGATCGCGCCGCTCGACAAGAACCTCGCCGTCCCGCTCGACAGCCTCGCGTATCGTTTCGACATCGTCCTTCGCGGCGCGCGGCAGACCTGGTTCGAGAAGGACCTGCAGGCCGACGACGCGATGCAGCAGGAATGAATCCCATGGTCAACGCGTTGAACGAACTGGCCGAGACGGCTTCGCAGACCGCCGGTCCCTACGTGCACATCGGACTCGCCCCGCGCCAGGCCGGCTTCGACATCTTCGAGAACGACTTCACGAACGTCCTCGCGGGGCCCGGGACGCAGGGGCAACGCATCCGCATCGAGGGCATCGTCTACGACGGCTCGGGGACGCCGGTCCGCGACGTGCTGCTCGAAGCGTGGCAGGCCAACGCGGCCGGCAAGTACAACCATCCCGCCGACCTGCAGGCGCGGGCCGTCGATCCGTCGTTCCGCGGCTGGGGGCGCGCGTGCTCGGACTTCGAGACCGGCCTGTGGTCGTTCGAGACGATCAAGCCGGGGGCGGTCGAAGGCCGCAAGCGTCGCGCGATGGCGCCGCACGTCAACCTCTGGATCGTCGCGCGCGGCATCAACATCGGCCTCAACACCCGCATGTACTTCGCCGACGAGGCCGCGGCGAACGAGTCCGATCCGGTGCTCGGCCTGATCGAACAGGAGTCGCGTCGAAAGACGCTGATCGCTGCGTCGACGACGCGTGACGGCGCGGTCGTCTATCGTTTCGACATCCACCTCCAGGGACCGGACGAGACGGTGTTCTTCGACGTCTGAATGCGCCTCGCCCGGCGTCCGCGACCGAATCACAACGAACGAGGAGCAGAAAGTCATGACGACGCCTTGCATCATCACCGTGGCGATCACCGGATCGCTGCCGAAGAAGAAGGACAACCCCGCCGTCCCGATCACGATCGCCGA
>CAXTDA010000376.1:0-4290 GCA_964242935.1 uncultured Burkholderiaceae bacterium
GCGCGGATCAGCCTCGCGATCTCGGTCATCGCCAGCGTCGCGACCACCGTGCCGACGCTGATCTTCGACGAGGTCGACAGCGGGATCGGCGGCGCCGTGGCGGAGGTCGTCGGCCGGCTGCTCCGCCGTCTCGGCGAGACGCGGCAGGTGTTGTGCGTGACGCACCTGCCGCAGGTCGCCGCGCTCGGCAACGCGCACTTCGCGGTTCGGAAGGAGACGGAGGCCGCGCTGGCGCTGACGCGCATCGCCAAGCTCGACACACCGGCCCGCGTCGACGAGGTCGCGCGCATGCTCGGCGGGATCGAGATCACGACGACGACGCGCCGCCACGCGCGGGAGCTGCTGGCGGCGGCCTGACGCCACCCGACCCGTTTCACAGGTCGAAGCCCACCTCGGCGACGTAGGTCCGCTGCGGGTACGGGTGGAAGGCCCAGTACTTCCGGTTGTTGAGGTTGTCGATGCCGACCGAGCCGGACCAGTGCCGGTCGAAGCGATAGCGCATGCGCGTGTCGACGACGAGGAAGCTCGAGAAGCCGGTGTACGTGAAGGCATTGGGATCGCTGTTGTCGAGCGTGCCGAACTGCCGTCCGCTGTAGCGCGCCCCGAGCGTCGCGCTCAGCCGGTCCGTCGCGTGCCAGGTCGCGAGCAGGTTGGCGCGCCAGTCCGGCACGCGCGGCTGCAGCTTGCCGACGGCCGCCGGGAAGTTCGCGTCGGCGAGGATCGTCGACCACGCGCGCGTCACGCTGCCCGCGAGTTCGAGACCCCGGAAGAGCACGTCCTTCGACGTCGCGGAGAGCTCGAGGCCGTTGGTGCGGATCAGGTCGACGTTCTGGATGTTCGTCACGTTCGGCGTCACGTTGACGTTGGTCTGCGAGTAGAGCGCGTCGCGCGTGCGTTCGTGGAAGTACGTCAGGCGCACGGTGTGGGTGCTGGTGCTCCGCTCGGCCGTCAGCTCCGACGTCCACGAACGCTCCGGGCGCAGGTTCGGGTCGTTGTTGGTGATGACGTTACCGACGATCGCGCCCTGATAGAGCTCGGACACGGTGGGAAAACGGATCGCCCGGCCGACCGATGACCTGAAGACCCAATCCGGCACGCCGGTGAAGCCCACCGCCGCTTTCGGCGACACGTCGCCCTGCCGGCGCGAGCCGTACGTCAACAGACGCGTCGCATTGGCGATCTGCCCGTCGTGCGCCGTCCACCGCTCGCCGCGCAGGCCGACGATCGCCTTCCAGTCGGGCGCGAAACGCCAGGCGTCCTGCACCCACAGGCTGGTCAGGTCGGTATCGCCGTTGAATTGCGCCGACGTCGAGGTCGGACCGCCGGCGATCCAGTCGTCGGTCGGACCGACGCGCGTTCGCAGCCTGAACGCGTCGCGCTGGACGCCGAACTCGACGACATGCGTGTTCACGGCAGGGTCCGGTCGCCACGTCACCTTGGCGGCCAGCGTGATCCACCCCGTCCCCTTGCCGTCGGTGATGGTCCCGGCCCCGTGCGTCGAAGCCGACGTCACCGGCACTGTCGGCGTCCGGACGATGTCTTCCTGGAACGCGTAGAAGCTCGCGTTCGCCGCGAAGTCCCAGGACCCGTTCGTCGCGCTCTTGATCGACAGGCCGTGCGCGTCGTGTTCGAACTCGCTCCGGGTCGGCGCGAAGTCGCTCGCGGTCAACGAATACCCGAGGCCGTCGATCGAGATGTTCCCGGCGTAGACCGGGTTCCCCGCGGGGTCTCGCAGAGACGATGTGGTCGAGCGCACGGAGTCGTTCTTCCAGGTGCCGAAGACGTACGTCGCGGTGACCGCCGGCGCGAGGTCGTACGACACCTTCAACTTCGCCTGGTCCTGCGTCGTGTGGGTCTGCGTCGTCGAACCGAGCAGGTACCAGTTCTGGTATTTCGGATTCTGGTCGAAGAACGCGCCGGTCACGGGCACGCCAGGCCCCCCGGGAACCCCCGCCGACTGCAGGCGGTTCGCGAACGAGACCGGCTGGCCTTCGCTGTCGAGGCGGGTCGCGTCGATCCACCACGCGAACGGACCGGCGCGGCTGCCGAGCGCGACGCTGCCTTCGCCGCCGCCGTAGCGACCGTCGATCGCGCGCTCGCGGAAGTGCTGGTTGAAGAAGTCGAGCTTCGCATGCGCCTCGGTCGCGGTCGGCATGCGCGTGACGAAGTCCACGACCGCGCCGACGGAGTTGCCCGGATAGGCGGCCGAGAACGGGCCGTACAGCACGTCGACGCGCTCGATTTCTTCCGGCATCACCAGGCCCCAGCGCGGCGTGAAGGTCGCGCCGTTGCCGAGCAGGTTCGACAGCAGCATGCCGTCCGCGTAGACCAGCGAGCGGGCGCTGTTGCCGGTACCGGATGCCCGCGACCCGAGCACCGCGTGGTCGTAGTCGCCGATGTAGCGTTTCCGCACGGTCAGGCTCGGGAGATACTTGAGCACGTCCTCGGCGTCGGTCGCGTTGATGCGTTCGTCGATCTGCGTGCGTCCGATGCTCTCGATCGTCGTCGGGATCTCGAGCGGCAGCGACGACGGGCGTGGGCCGGTGACGGTGATGCCCTCGAGCCGTTCGGCCTCGGCGATCTGTTGAGCGGGTGTCGGTGCGGCGAGTGCCGCGGTCAGCAACGTGCCGACGCAGACGCAGCGCACACGCCTCGTCCGGAAGCGCACGCGAACGAGCGATGTCATGGGACTTCCTCTTGCGATGTGAACGATGGCGGCCGGCGCGCGATCCGTGGATCGGCGCGGCGCGGGATGCCTCGGACGAGGCGGATCGATCAGATCGCGGTCGGCGGTCCTCGGGCGGGAAGCGGCGCGCCGAGCAGGCTCGCGAGGCGCGCGGCCGGCACGCTCCGGCGCATGTCCGCGAGCGGCTGGACCGGCTCGGAATCCCAGGCGACCAGGCCCGGCGGGGCGCCGCCCGGCATGCACAGCGGACAGTGTCCGGCGGGATCGGCATGCGCCGCCGGGTCGCCCGCGTCGACGATCCCGGCGTCGGTCACGACGACCAGCCGGTGCCCGTCGATCGAACACAGCAGCTCGTAGGCGACCGGGTGTACGAACGGCGCGAGCACCAGGACGACGACCGTCGCGCAGTAGAGCGCGAGGACGCGGGCGACGCGCTGACGGAACGAGGACGACCTGGTGGAAAGCGACACGACGCGATTGTACGAGCGGGGCCGCTCAGGGGCGGTCGGTTCTCGGGTCCGGCGGTCCGACCCGCCACCAGCGCGGCAGCAGCGCCTGCACCTCGCGCCGCGCGAAGCGGTCGTCGATCAGGTGCACGCTGCCGGTGTCGTCGAGCGACCGGATCACACGCCCGGCCGCCTGCGTCACCTTGCGGACGCCGGGAAAGAGATAGGTGTAGTCGTAGCCGCGACCGAACAGCGTCTCCATGCGGTCCCGGAGCGCCTCGTTGACGGGGTTGACCTGCGGCAGCCCGAGCGTCGCGATGAACGCGCCGACGAGGCGCGTGCCGACCAGGTCGACGCCTTCGGCGAAGGCCCCGCCGAGCACCGCGAAGCCGATGCCGCGGCCGTCGACCGTGAAGCGCCCGAGGAACGCGGCACGGCCGTCGTCGTTCATTCGCCGTTCCTGGTGCCAGACCGGCACGTCGCCGTACCGTCGAGCGAACGCGTCGGCGGCGCGATCGAGGTATTCGAAGCTGCTGAAGAACGCGAGGTAATTGCCTGCCCGTCGGCGGTACTGCTCGCCGATCACGCGCGCGATCGGGACCAGCGACCGCTCGCGGTCGCGATAGCGCGTCGAGATCGTGCGAACGACGTGCACCGCGAGTTGCTCGGCCGCGAACGGCGCCGCGACGTCGATGGCGACGACGCCGTCGGGGAGGCCGAGCAGGTCGGTATAGAAGGGACTCGGCGTCAGCGTCGCCGAGAACAGCGTCGTGCTCCGCGTCGCCGCGAAGCGCGGCCTCAGGAACGGCGCCGGCACGACGTTGCGCAACGTGATCGTCGATGCCGGGTTCCGCGCCGTCGGGCCGACCGCGGCCAGCGTCACGTCGACGATCGAATGGGCGTCGAACGTCTCGAGCAGCCGGGCGAAGCGCATCACGTCGAGGTGGAAGCCGAGGAGCACCGGCTCGACCCGCGTCGGATCGTCCGCGAGCAGCGCGGCGATCGCGGTCAGGACCTCGTCGACCGCCGTGACGAACGCGCGCGGGAGGGTCGCCTGCACGGCGTACGCCGCCTCCTGGCCCGCGACGACGCGCTTCCACGCGCGGTGCAGGCGGGCGAGCGCCGGCGCCAGCCCGGCGGGCGCGGGGCTGCGGCCCC
>CAXTDA010000377.1:0-4280 GCA_964242935.1 uncultured Burkholderiaceae bacterium
ACCGAGAACGCTTGAAATCAAGCGCCAACCTGTCCGCGACAGCGGGGCAACTCCATTGAACTCGATCGGGCGACGCTGGCCAACTGGGTCGCGCACACCGCACGGCTGATGGAACCACTGGCCGATGCGATCGGACGCTATGTGCTGGCGAGCGACAAGGTGCATGGCGACGACACGCCGACGCCGGTGCTCGATCCGGGGCGAGGTCGGACCAAGACCGGCCGCATATGGACCTACGTGCGAGACGATCGACCAGCGGGAAGCAGCGCGCCGCCGGCAGTGCGGTATCACTACTCGCCGGATCGCAAGGGACTTCATCCGCAGGACCATCTGAAGCACTTCAAGGGCATCCTGCAGGCCGATGGCTATGCCGGCTATGCGTTGCTGTATCAGGACGGTCGGGTCATAGAGGCGGCCTGCTGGGCGCATGCCCGTCGGAAGTTCTATGACCTCTATGCGACGAGCAAGGCGCCGCTGGCCGGCGAGGCGATCGGGCGCATTGGCGTGCTGTATGCGATCGAGCGCGAGATCCGCGGCAAGCTGCCCAGCGAACGGCTGATCATCCGTCAGGCACGCTCGGTCGAAGTGCTGGCCTCGCTACGGGCATGGCTCGAAGCCACCCTGGTCCAGTTCTCGGGGAAGTCCGACCTGGGTGGCGCGATCAAGTACGCCCTGGTGCGCTGGGACGCGCTGACCCTGTTTAGCCGCGACGGGCGCGTCGAGATCGACAACAATAGCGCCGAGCGGTCGATCCGTCCGGTAGTACTGGGACGACGCAATTACATGTTCGCCGGGTCCGATGGCGGCGGCCAGCGAGCGGCGATCATCTATAGCTTGATCGGCACGGCACTGCTCAACGCCGTTGAGCCCTACGCCTATCTGCGCCATGTGCTTGAACGGATTGCGGACCATCCGATCAACCGGATCGACGCGTTGCTGCCCTGGAACGTCCAGTTGGCCCCGCCCGCAGAACGCCTGGCCGCGTAGGCAACTGCATGGCGACTGCCCGCAAGACATCGACCCGACTGACGAAAGCGAATGCGCCGGTGTATCAGTTGCGCATCGAGCTCGTCGATGTCCAGCCCGAAGTCTGGCGCACCGTGCTGGTCCCGGGCTCGACCACACTCACCAAGGTCCACGTAACGATCCTCTGGGGCATGGGCTGGGAAGGCGGCCATCTCCACGAGTTCACGATCGGATACCAAGCCTATGGCACGCCGGACCCCGACTACGACGACGGACGGGAGATCAAGTCGGAAGGTCGGTACACACTGGCCAGCGTCGTCGGAAGGTTGAAGTCGTTTCGCTACGAGTACGACTTCGGCGATGGCTGGGAGCATGTGATCAAGGTCGAGAACATCCTGCCGCCCGATCCCAACCTGAAGGCTCCGGTCTGCATCGCCGGCGCCAATGCCTGCCCGCCGGAAGACTGCGGTGGACCCATGGGCTACGAAGAGTTCCTCGAAGCGATCAACGATCCCAAGCACGAAGACCACGACGACATGCTGACGTGGTGCGGCGGCAGCTTCGACCCGACCGCCTTCGATCTCGCCGGCGTCAACGCCCGCCTCAGCGAGATCAAACTCTGAGCGTCAATGCGGTATCGACGTGACGCTTACGTTGCGCCTCTACCTCTGCGCGTCTCAAGCGGCGGCCGCGCAGGCGAAGTCGGACAACGGCGAAGAGCATGTCCGCGAGTGTATCGCGAACGATTGTTCACTGAGCTGGCTAGGCGGGCAGCAACCGTCTGTCCGCCTGTCGTCTCCACCGCGCGCCGCACTGGGGCAGAGCAAGCGGTCTTCTTGCAACGCCTCGACGACTAGCTCCTGGCATTCAGCGCACAACGAGCTTGTGTCCAAGTTGTGTCCAGAAGCGTTGGTAAGTGTAGGTATGGGAAGGAACGAACAGCAACGACACTGTCCGGACATCCTAACGAAAACAGCGTCTTAGCTTCAAGACGCTGCCGGACGGACTAGCTAGGAACGGCTGGTAATGGTTTTCAAGACTAGTGCCTTAAACCGCTCGGCCATCGCTCCCGCACGGGACCTGATTGTACGGAGCGTCGCCCGCGAACGACGCGGCGCTCAGGTCGGACCGGCCCGCTCGCCTTCGTCCGAACCGCCTTCCACGTCGTCCTTTCGCTCCACCTTCGTGATCGAGACGGACACCGGGTCGCTCGCCGGGAAGGATTCTGCGACCCCCTGGTCGATCGCCTGCTCGCTCGGCTCCTTCTCGATCGATTCGACGGTCTCCGGTACCGCGTCGTGCTTGTCGGTGGTGGGGAAAGGGAACGCTTCCGGTTTCGTTTCGCTCATCGTTTGCTCCAGTCGTCGGGGGCTGCGTCGGACGCCCGAAGCGACACGACGGTCGCTCGGGCTCTGCGGGCTACTCAGATCAACGGCGGATCGGTGTCGCGCGCCGCATGGCGATGTTGCCCGATCGCGGCGAGGAATGCCGGAATCGTGCTCTCGTCGCCGATCAGCAGACCCGGGTCGACGCTGCCGTCCGGCAAGGTCGCGACGATGCCGACCTTGTCGAGCAGCATCGACGACGCGCCGAATGCCAGGATCGACTTGCAGTGCCGGTACTGGTCCTTGATGAACTCCATCGTGTTGCCGACCCGCATCAAGGCCTCGACCGCGGGTGCGCCATCGGGCAGCACGAGCGCATCGAAGAGCACCGCCGGGGAGTTCTCCATCGTCGCTGCGGCCTCGATCGGACCGGCGCTGCCCTGATAGGTCCCGAGCCGCGGGGCGACCAGCATCGGCACGGCGCCCGCTTCGAGCAGCGCGGCTTGCACCGCCTCGATCGATGCGGTGTCGGCGCCGTTCTCGACGAGGATGGCGATCTTGCGGGTGCGGATGCTGCCGTCCCCGGGCAACGCCGTCAACGACAGCGCGGGCGAGGTCTCGACTTCGGGGGTCACCGCGGTCTGCAACGACAGCGGCATGGCTTCGGGCACCGGCATGCCGAGGCCATCGGCCACCTTCTGCGCGAGTTCGGGCGAGGCATTGACGAGCCCGGACAGCATGCGCTGCCGGATCGCGGGCACCGTCAACTTGCTGAGCTCGAAGCGGAACGCACCGACGATATGCGCCTGCTCCTGCGGCGTCTGGCTCTCGAAGAACAGACGGGCCTGCGTGTAGTGGTCCGCAAACTTCTCGGGCTTGCCGCGAATCTTGTCATCGGCGACCGGCTCGCGGAACGACGTGAAGCCCCGCATGCTGCCGGCCTGGAACGGGCAGCCGCCGGCCAGCGAATTGGGTTCGTACGCGACACGACCGCGGGCGATCGCCTGCCGATGCATTCCGTCGCGCTGGTTGTTGTAGACCGGCGCGATCGGCGAATTGATCGGGATCTCGTGGAAGTTCACGCCGCCGAGCCGCGAGATCTGCGTGTCGAGATACGAATGGTTGCGGCCGGCCAGCAGCGGATCGTTGGTGAAGTCGATGCCCGGGACGACGTTGCCGGTACCGAAGGCGACCTGCTCGGTCTCCGCGAAAAAGTTGTCGGGGTTGCGGTTGAGGACCATGCGACCGACCGGCGTGACCGGAACGAGCTCTTCGGGGATGAGCTTCGTCGAGTCGAGGATGTCGAAGCTGAACGACTCGGCCTGCTCCTCCGTGAACAACTGGAAGCCCAGTTCGTACTCGGGGTAGTTGCCGGACTCGATCGCTTCCCACAGGTCGCGCCGATGGAAGTCGGGATCGGCGCCCGAGATCTTGACCGCCTCGTCCCACACCAGCGAGTGCGTGCCGAGCAGCGGCTTCCAGTGGAACTTGACGTAGGTCGATGCGCCCGCGTCGTTGATCAGGCGGAAGCTGTGCACGCCGAAGCCCTGCATCATCCGATAGCTTCGCGGCAGCGCCCGGTCGGACATGACCCACATCAGCATGTGGGTCGACTCGGGCATCAGCGACGCGAAGTCCCAGAACGTGTCGTGCGCCGACGCGCCTTGCGGCATCTGGTGATGCGGCTCGGGCGTCGCCGCAAGGATGCGGGCCGGGGACGTGATCGAGTCCTGGATGAAGACCGCGAAGCCGCGGACGTCGCGCGCGGTGTCGGTCGCGCCGCGCTCGCCGAGGACGGTCGAGAAGCGGACGAACACCGGCGTGACCTTGCCGGCCTCCCTGAACGGCGCGGCCTTCGTCACCTGGGTCATCGCGTCGTAGGCCTCGAAGAAGCCGTGCGCGCCCGATCCCCGTGCATGCACGATGCGCTCGGGGATGCGCTCGTGGTCGAAGTGCGTGATCTTCTCGCGAAGATGGAAGTCCTCGAGG
>CAXTDA010000378.1:0-4257 GCA_964242935.1 uncultured Burkholderiaceae bacterium
TGACCGAATTGTTCAACGCCGACGAGCGGCCGTACAAGGTCAACCTCGGCGTCGGCGTCTACACGGACGCCGACGGCAAGGTGCCGATCCTCGCCGCCGTCCGCGAGGCGGAGAGCCAGCGGATCACGAAGGCATTGGCCCGAAGCTACCTGCCGATCGACGGCATCCCGCCGTACAACCTGCTCGCGCAGAAGCTGCTGTTCGGCGAAGCCGCGGACGTGCTCGCCGACGGCCGGGTCGTCACGGTCCAGGCGCTCGGCGGCACCGGTGCGCTCCGGGTCGGCGCCGACTTCCTGCACCAGCTCGCACCGGACGCGGAGGTCCTGATCAGCGACCCGAGCTGGGAAAACCATCACGCGCTGTTCACGCAGGCCGGCTTCGCCGTCCGCGCCTATCCGTACTACCACGCGCCGACGCGCGGCTTCGACTTCGACGGGATGTTCGCCACGCTCGACGCGGCCGAGCCGGGAACCGTCGTCGTGTTGCATGCGTGTTGCCACAACCCGACCGGCGTCGATCCGGATCGAGCCGAGTGGGCGAAGATCGTCGAAGTCATCGCGGCGCGCGACCTGATGCCGTTCCTCGACATCGCGTACCAGGGTTTCGGCGACGGGCTCGAAGCCGACGCGTTCGCGGTGCGGGCGTTCGCGGCGGCCGGCGTGGAGTTCCTCGTCGCGAGCTCGTTCTCGAAGTCGTTCTCGCTGTACGGCGAGCGTGTCGGCGCCCTGTCGATCGTCACCGCCGACCGCGGCGAGTCGTCGCGGGTGCTGAGCCAGCTGAAGCGCGTGATCCGCACCAACTACTCGAGCCCGCCGACACACGGCGGCGCCACCGTCGCCGTGGTGCTGAGTGAGCCGCATCTGGCCGCGTCGTGGGAAGCCGAACTCGGCGGAATGCGCGACCGCATCAAGGCGATGCGCAGCGGGCTCGTCGAGCGCCTGAGACAGCGCATGCCGACGGTGAGCTTCGAGCACATCGCGAAGCAGCGCGGCATGTTCTCGTACTCCGGACTGTCGCCGGACCAGGTCGCCCGCCTGCGTGACGAGTTCGCGATCTACGCGCTCAACACCGGCCGCATGTGCGTCGCCGCGTTGAACGAACACAACCTCGACGTCGTCGCCGACGCGATCGCGGTGGTCACCCAGCCCCGCGTTGACGCGTTTTCCGCCGCATCGCTATAATCGCGGTCCCCCAAAATTCCCCGATAGCTCAGTCGGTAGAGCAACGGACTGTTAATCCGTGTGTCCCTGGTTCGAGTCCAGGTCGGGGAGCCATATGAATCAACAGCTTGCGTAGTCGCAGGCTTTTTTTTCGTCTGCTTGGGTCACAGCGGGGGCACAACCTTCTCTTCCCGGATGAACAATCACGTACAGGCGGTTTGCTCAGAGCACGCGGACAGCGATGTTCTTGTCATCAGCCACGAGATTACGCGAGCGCTCCATGGAGAACTATCGAAGGAATTGAAGAAGAAGAAGCACGATAAGTGCGTCCTCTTCCTTACAACGTACGGAGGCGACGCAGACGGCGCGTACCGCATTGGTCGGTGTCTTCAGCACCACTTTGAATACGTACGGCTCGTGGTGCCGAGCAGCTGCAAGAGCGCCGGTACTCTTATCGCGATCGCCGCGAACGAGTTGGTGATTGGCGACTTGGGCGAACTGGGGCCCCTTGATGCGCAAGGACGCAAAGCACACGAGCTGTTCGAGCGCGGTTCTGGTCTAGACAGCATCCAGGCGCTACAGATGTGCGGTGAGCAACTTAAAGTAGTGTTCCGCGACATGTTGTTAGAGATGAAGCTCTCCGCGCAGCTATCAACCAGCGTCGCTGGCGACTTCGCGGCTCGGGTAGCGACGTCGGTCGCCGACCCCCTCTACTCACAGATTGACGTGAATCGGCTTGGCGAGATGCAGCGGGCCAACCAGATCGCCATTGACTACGGCACCCGACTGAGCGAGAAGAGCAACTCACTCTACGCTGGCGCCCTAAGCAAGCTAACCCTGTCCTACCCTTCGCATGGCTTCGTCATCGACCGGAAGGAGGCCAAGGAACTCTTCGTGCTGGTGTCGCGACCAAGCGAAAAAGAGGTGGCGTTCATCGAAAATTACTGGCATATACTCGGGCAACAAGGAGAGGTGACGCCCCTCCTTCTTTCCGAACTTTTCGCCGGAGGTACGCCTTCAAGTCCAGGAGCTCAGCATGAACAAACCGGAACTGTCGCACCGACTACCGGAGCCGAAGCCGAACACTAAGCAGGACCAGTCGACGGTTGAAGCACGACGGAAGCAGATGAAAGAGGCGGCCGCACTTGCAAGAGAATTGTATGAGCGGCAAACCGCCCGAAGACTGGCAGCATAGTTTGACCCCCTGCAGAAAACCCGCCTCGGCGGGTTTTTGTTTTTCGTCAAGCACTTATCGCACCCGTGAGCCCCCTTGTGGAAAGTGCTGCTAGCCCATGGGAGTCATGATCCTAGAATCCGGGCATGGGACACAACACCAGCCGCAACCCCTTCCGCCGTGCCAGCCTCGGCCTCGACGACCAGATGGCGGTCGACGCTTACAAGGCAGCTTCGATCTGGGGCGCTTGGTGGACTCTGGACGAGTCGACCCGGCGCCGCTACTTCACGGCGGACGAGCGGAGGTTCATGCGGCGCTACGGCGCAAAGCTCGACGAGCTCTCCTGCCAACGCACGAGTCCCACGAACGAGGACGAGCACCACTTCGTGCTAGTGTGCCTTGGACAAGCGGAGCCGCGGTCGGACCGGGAGCGGCTGTGGCTCTACGCGCAGATGGTCTGCCGCTACGAACGGTCGTTGATGCGAGCCGCCCGCACCGATCTGCTCGAGTATAAAAACGCCGCGCTGCGTGTCGAGAACCGGTCGCTGCGCGTCGATCTGCAGACGATGGAACATGAGTACATGGAGCTCCTGGGCGAGTGGCGGATGGCCACAGGCGAACAGCAGCCGCCGCAGCCGATTTGTAACGTCGTGTGGATGACGTCGGCCGTCAACATCCGGGAGCTCGTAGGGCCGCCTGCTATGCGCCGCCTTGTGTCTACAATCGCCCGCGGCACCCCTGCGCAACTGCTCCCGACTGTTGCAACAAGGTGACGTCACACGCACGGACACTCGAGGTGGGTCCCTCCGCATCCGAGCGCGTACCGGAAGCGCTTCGTAATCTTCGAACATCACGACATGCTGGCCCAATTGTCTTCGGCATTTCAAGGCGACAAGGCGGTTATCGCCTTGTTGGGTGCGGCTGTCGGTTGGTTGCTAGCGCAAGGTACGAAGGTTGTCGAACGACTTTGGCAGAACTGGACATTCCGTCGCGGTTTGCTGCAAGAGCTCGAGGACATCGACGAGCAAATTATTCGCAATGTCTTCTTACACCAGCGTCAGTTGCAGATTGCTGCAAAGGGTGGAATGGGGCCAGACGCACCACTGCCAATCGCCGCGCCTCTATTCGAAGAGACGTTTAAGAACGCCGCAACATTACTAAATCGAGAGCAACGCCTATCGTATAGCTTAATTCACGCGACGGTTGTCGCTTACAACGAGCACAACAAGAACACCTACGAGCTGTACGCTGAGACGGAGCGTGAGATCGCTGTGGCGCCCCTTAATGAGAGGCGCAACGGTGCCGTAAAGGTATGGGGGAGCTACGTGGTGAGTCTTTGGAGCCAAGCGATGGTAATTCGTTGGCATATCCGTTATCACCTCGACAATCGTGGCAATTCAAAGCTACCGTTGTTCGGTCCTCTTCACGAGAGCTACCTGCGATTCTTGGAGGAGCTTGACAAGGAAGTAAAAAAAATCCAGGACGGAGTAGCCACGCTTGACACCTCCAAATTGACAAGGATCTTTGATGTCGACGCCTTCGATGCCATCTCGAATGCCGTAGATCCCAACATTCACCAGCGCCACCGTTAAGCGACGTAGTATGCGTGTATGTGCGGCCGCTACAAGCTCGAGGACCACTGGCAGGAATACTGCAAGGCTGCCCAGTTCAACTGGCAGGACCCGCCCTGGCCGACGCCGAACCCGCTGAAGGGCAGCGAGGAGGCTCGACCCACCGACCCGATGCCGATCATCCGGCGCAACGAAAACGGCGAGCTGTTCCCCGAACTGCGCCGCTGGGGCTTCATCATGATGGTCTCCGGCAAGACGATCGACAAGACAACCGGCGAGCCAAAGAAGATCCGCCGCGACGTCATCAACGCCATGAGCGAGAAGCTGACGTCGAGCTACATGTGGAAGTGGT
>CAXTDA010000379.1:0-4221 GCA_964242935.1 uncultured Burkholderiaceae bacterium
CGATGCTCGACCACGCGCGCAACTTGGAATTCGAAGAGGCGGCTCGATCTAGGGACCAGCTCGCCCAATTGAAGCAGCAAGTATTCGGAGCGGCCGGCGATACCAACGTGCTCCCACTCGGCAATGGGAATCGGGCTGCTTGAGTACGACGCGAGGCTAGGCGATCGTCGCTGGCACGCGACGTGCTGAACGAACCGCTGCCGATTCGCCAACCATCAATCGCTGAACCATCAATCGTTATGCACCGGACTAGAACTATGCCGAAGTACGAAGCGTTCAAGATTCTGATCGTCTGCATGGGCAACATCTGCCGCTCGCCCACGGCCGAGGCGGTCTTTCGCGCCAAGGTCCGCGAAGCCGGACTCGAGAAGCATGTCGTGGTCGATTCGGCCGGAACGCACGGCTTCCACGTCGGCGAGGCGCCCGACACGCGCGCGAGCCGCGCGGCGAAGAAGCGCGGCTACGAGATGGAGGCGCTGGTCGCACGCCAGATCACGAAGGAGGACTTCGTCGACTTCGACCTGGTCCTTGCGATGGATTGGGAGAACCACGCGACGCTGCAGCAGCTCGCCCCGCGCCAGTACCACCACAAGATCAAGCTCTTGATGAGCTTCGCGACCGAGCACGAGTCGGCCGTGATCCCGGACCCGTACTACGGCGGCGCCGACGGGTTCGAAACGGTTCTCGACTACGTCGAGGACGCCTGCATCAACCTTGTCGACTTCGTCCGCCGCCGCATGGCCCAGAAGGCGGCCGCGTAAGCGAAGGCGGTCGGCCGCCCCGGCGAAGGCCGGGGCCCAAGTCCTTGCCAGCAGCACCGGTCTCGACCGAGCCCCGCCTTCACCACCGGGACGGGCGACGTCCGTTCCAATACTTGACTGTTTTAGTCGGATATCGTACAGTGCGTCTTCGGCCAACCCCCGCCGAACTGCGCCCCTTCCATCCATGCGTCTGACCACCAAAGGCCGTTTTGCGGTGACCGCGATGATCGATCTCGCGCTCCGCGAGCATGCAGGTCCGGTCGCTCTCGCGGGGATCAGCGGGCGGCAGAGCATCTCGCTTTCGTACCTCGAACAGCTGTTCGGCAAGCTGCGGCGTAACGCGCTGGTGGAAAGCGTCCGCGGTCCCGGTGGCGGTTACCGGCTCGGCCGGTCGGCCGCCGACATCTCGGTCGCGGAGATCATCGATGCGGTCGACGAACCGGTCGACGCGACGCAGTGCAAGGGCAAGGAAAACTGTCTCGACGACCGGCGCTGCCTGACGCACGACCTGTGGGCCAATCTGAATGCCCACATGGTCGAGTTCCTGGACGGCGTGTCGCTCGAAAATCTCGTCAGTGAGCAGCGCGACCGGCACGTGCGCTGCATCTCGGCACCGCAGGTGCATGTGCTGCGCGATCGCCGCGCGCCGTGCGGCAAGTCGGCAGACGCCCTGATCAACTAGGACCTTTCATGCAATCCCCGCTTCCGATCTACATGGACTACTCGGCGACGACCCCGGTCGATCCGCGCGTCGCCGAGAAGATGATCCCGTACCTGACGTCGCAGTTCGGCAATCCGGCGTCGCGCAGCCATCCGTACGGGTGGGACGCGGAGCAGGCGGTCGAGAACGCTCGCGAGGAAGTCGCGAAGCTCGTCAACTGCGACCCGCGCGAGATCGTCTGGACGTCCGGCGCGACCGAAGGCGACAACCTCGCGATCAAGGGTGCCGCGCACTTCTACAAGGAGAAGGGGAAGCACGTCATCACGGTCAAGACCGAGCACAAGGCGGTCCTCGATACGTGCCGCGAGCTCGAGCGCGAGGGGTTCGAGGTGACCTACCTGCAGCCGCAGCCGGACGGGCTGATCACCCTCGACCAGCTGCGCGCCGCGATGCGCGACGACACGGTGCTGGTGTCGGTCATGCTGGTCAACAACGAGATCGGTGTGATCCAGGACATCCCGGCGATCGGCGAGCTGTGCCGCGAGCGCGGCGTCATCTTCCACGTCGATGCGGCGCAGGCGACCGGCAAGGTCGCTATCGACCTGACGAACTGGAAGGTCGACCTGATGACGTTCACCGCGCACAAGACGTACGGGCCGAAGGGCATCGGCGCGCTGTACGTGCGTCGGAAGCCGCGCGTCCGCCTCGAGGCGCAGATGCACGGCGGCGGGCACGAGCGCGGCATGCGGTCGGGCACGCTGGCCACGCATCAGATCGTCGGGATGGGCGAGTGCTTCCGCCTCGCGCGGCTCGAGATGAACACCGAGAACGAGCGCGTGCGGATGCTGCACGACCGGCTGTGGAACGGCCTCTCGGACATCGAGGAGGTGTACCTGAACGGCCATCCGGACCAGCGCGTTCCGCACAACCTCAACGTCAGCTTCAACTTCGTCGAGGGCGAGTCGCTGATCATGGGCATCAAGGAGCTGGCGGTCTCGTCGGGCTCGGCCTGCACGTCGGCTAGCCTCGAGCCCAGCTACGTGCTGCGGGCCCTCGGTCGCAGCGACGAGCTCGCGCATTCGTCGATCCGCTTCACGATCGGCCGGTTCACGACCGAAGCGGACGTCGACTTCGCGATCGACCTGCTGAAGTCCAAGATCGCGAAGCTCCGCGACCTGTCGCCGCTCTGGGACATGTTCAAGGACGGCGTCGACATGGCGTCGATCCAGTGGGCGGCGCACTGAACGCACGGACGCATCGAAGGTCTTCGTTCGCTTGATCGAAGACGGCACCAGGAGAACAACATGGCATACAGCACCAAGGTCCTCGACCATTACGAGAATCCCCGCAACGTCGGTTCGTTCCTGAGCGGCGACGACGAGGTCGGCACCGGGATGGTCGGCGCGCCGGCTTGCGGCGACGTGATGAAGCTGCAGATCCGCGTCGGCGCCGACGGCCGGATCGAGGCCGCGGAGTTCAAGACCTACGGTTGCGGCTCGGCCATCGCGTCGTCGTCGCTCGTGACCGAATGGGTCAAGGGCAAGACGCTCGACGAGGCGATGAGCATCCGCAACACGGCGATCGCCGAGGAGCTGGCCTTGCCGCCGGTCAAGATCCACTGCTCGATCCTCGCCGAGGATGCGATCAAGGCGGCGGTGCAGGACTATCGCGCGAAACACGCGACGGTCGCCGTCGCGGAGCAGAAGGCCGCGTGATGGAGACCGTCGCTCCCGCGTACGCACCGGTCGACACGAGCGGCTTCGTCGCGAGCGGGTCCGGCTCTTCCTCGGGCGTCGCATTGACCGAGAAGGCCGCACGGCACGTGGCGCGCTACATCGAGCGGCGCGGCAAGGGGCAGGGCCTGCGGGTCGGCGTCCGCACGACCGGCTGTTCCGGACTCGCGTATCAGCTCGAGTACGTCGACGAACCGATCCCCGAGGACCGCGTCTTCGAGAGCCACGGCGTCAAGGTGTACGTCGACCCGAAGAGCCTGCCGTACATCGACGGCACCGAGCTCGACTTCGCCCGCGAGGGCCTGAACGAAGGTTTCAAGTTCCGCAATCCGAACGTCAAGGACGAGTGCGGCTGCGGCGAGAGCTTCCGCATCTGACGGGGGCCATCCGGACCGGCGACAAAGGCGGCGCTGGCCGCCTTGTTTTTTGCAGGGACGCACGCTCTTCTCCATGGAAATCCAAGACAACCACTTCGCGTTGTTCGGCCTGTCCGAGCACTTCGATGTCGACCCGGCGACGCTGGATCGCGCCTATCGCGACGTGCAGTCGCAGGTGCACCCCGATCGCTTCGCGCGGGGCGACGCCGCGGAGCAGCGGGTCGCGCTGCAGTGGGCGACGCGCGCCAACGAGGCCTACCGCGTGCTCCGCGAGCCGCTGCAGCGCGCGATCTATCTCTGTCACCTGCGCGGGCGCGAGGCGAGCGACGAGCGCGACACGCGGATGTCGCCGGCCTTCCTGATGCAGCAGCTCGAATGGCGCGAGGCGCTCGACGCCGCGCGTGGCGACGAAGACCCGACGTCGATCGAGGCGCTCCGCATGCAACTCGCCGCGGCGCGCACGACGCTGCAGGACGAGGTGGCGCGCGCGCTCGAGACCGACGATCTCGACGTGGCCGTCGAGCGCGTCCGGCAATGGATGTTCGTCGAACGTTTCGCCGAGGACGTCGCGACGGCCGAAGACCGCGCCAGCGCGCCGTCGCGCTGATGGCGCTCCTGCAGATCGCCGAGCCGGGCAGGGCGCCGGCGCCGCACCAGCGACGCCTCGCGGTCGGCATCGACCTCGGCAC
>CAXTDA010000380.1:0-2453 GCA_964242935.1 uncultured Burkholderiaceae bacterium
GCGCCCCGGCGTCGGAGCGGGGTGCCGACCGCTGGGTCGAACGCGGGCGACGGCGAGCGTCCTTCGTTCGACGGCAACGTCGTGCAGGCGGATGCGAGCAGCGCGCAGGCCAATGCAGCGGCTCGGGCGGCCGCGGCCCGCCCCGCGGGTGGATGCGGGCGGGCGCGGCGTGGCGGTGGGAAGGCGGATGCAACGGCCATCGGATGGGGGCGGGACACGGGGATGCGCGAGTCTAAACGCCGCCGCGTGGAGGTCGTCTGTCGCTCCATTGCCGTCCAGAACCTCCGGCACGCGGATCGGTCACAATGGCGGCCCGTCCTCCGCAGGCCCGCCGGGTGGTCGCGATCCGACCGCCGAACCTGCCCGAACCATGAATGCACCCGCAACGCGAGAGATCGTCGTCGAGCCAGCCGTCATCAGGGCGTTGCCCTGGGCGCTCGAGCACGTCCCGTTCGGCGACATCGACCTCTCGCGGATCCGCCATCGCGAGGACATGCTGTTCCTGCTCGCGGCCGCGTCGTTCATCGAGTTCGCTTCGGACACCTACGCCGGCAACCTCGCCGAGTTCTTCCGCGACGAGCCCGACATCGCCGACTGGCTCGCGCACCATTGGGAGATCGAGGAGGTGCAGCACGGCAAGGCGCTCCGCGCCTATGTCGAGGCGGTGTGGCCCGAGTTCGAATGGGACGCGGCGTATCGCGCGTTCTACGACGAGTACTCGAAGCTGTGCGGCGCCGAGGGTTACGAGGCGACCCGCGGGCTCGAGATGGCCGCGCGCTGCGTCGTCGAGACCGGCACGTCCACCGCGTATCGCGCGATCCGCGACCTCGCCGACGAGCCGGTGCTGGTGCGTCTCGCCGAGCACATCCGCAGCGACGAGGTCCGCCACTACAAGCACTTCCTGCAGTTCTTCGACCGCTACGACGCGCGCGAGAAGAACGGCCGCCTGCAGGTCCTGCGGTCGTTGAAGAACCGTCTCGTCGAGTCCGCGCACAGCGACTTCGAGATCGGTCTCTGGCATGCCTACCGGATGCGCTATCCCGAGGCGTCGCGCGACGGCAAGCCGTTCACCGCGATGCAGGGCGGCATCGTGCGGAAGATCCGCGCGCACTATCCGGCCGGCCAGGCGATCCGCATGCTGATGAAGCCGCTCAGGCTGCCGGCAGCGATCACGTCGATGATCCAGCCGTTGCTGCTGCCGCTCGGCCTGGTCATCCGTCAGGTCATCCTGCGTTGACGGCACCGGCACGACGCCGCGCACGATTTCGATGATCCATGTCATCGTCAATGGAGAGCCGCAGGCGCTAGGCTCGTCGCCGTCGGTCGCCGCCTTGCTCGAAGCCCGCGGACTGACCGGCAAGCGCGTCGCGGTGGAACTCAATGGAGCGATCGTTCCACGAAGCCGGCACGCGGTGACGTCGCTCTGCGATGCCGATCGGCTCGAGATCGTCGTCGCGGTCGGAGGAGGTTGAAATGCGTTCATCTGCAATCGAGTTGTCCGACGTCGCCGATCGCGAGCGCGCGGTAGCCGGGGCCATCATCGACGACGCGCTGCAGGTCGGCCGTCATCGCTTCCGCTCGCGCCTGCTGCTCGGCACCGGCAAGTACCGCGACTTCGACCAGACGCGCGACGCGGTCGAGGCGAGCGGCGCCGAGATCATCACCGTCGCGATCCGGCGGACCAACATCGGCCAGGACGCGGGACAGCCGAGCCTGCTCGATGTCCTGCCGCCGTCGCGCTACACGATCCTGCCGAACACCGCCGGCTGCTACACGGCCGACGACGCCGTGCGGACGCTGCGCCTCGCGCGCGAGCTGCTCTCGAGCGACGCTGCAGACCACACGCTCGTCAAGCTCGAGGTGCTCGGCGACCCGCACACGCTGTACCCGAACATGCCCGAGACGCTGAAGGCCGCCGAGACGCTGGTCCGCGAAGGCTTCGAGGTGATGGTCTACTGCAGCGACGACCCGATCCAGGCGAAGCTGCTCGAAGGCATCGGCTGCGTCGCGGTGATGCCGCTCGCGTCGCTGATCGGCTCGGGGATGGGCATCCTGAACCCGTGGAACCTGCAGCTGATCCTCGAGAAGGCGACGGTCCCGGTGGTGGTCGACGCCGGCGTCGGCACCGCGTCCGACGCTGCGATCGCGATGGAGATGGGTTGCGCCGGCGTGCTGATGAACACGGCGGTCGCCGCCGCGCGCGACCCGGTGCTGATGGCCGCGGCGATGCGGCGCGGCGTCGAGGCCGGCCGCATGGCGTACCGCGCCGGCCGCATGCCGAAGAAGCTGTACTCGGCGTCGCCGTCGTCGCCGACCGGAGGCGTGATCGGATCGACCGCTTGAAGAAGGCGGTCGCGGCCGTGGGCCACGGCGAGGCGGCAAAGGGCCACGCGCCCGGCCCCGACATAGGCCCCCCCCCCCGCCTGCGCTTTGCCGCGGCGAGGCGTGCCGTG
>CAXTDA010000380.1:2463-4212 GCA_964242935.1 uncultured Burkholderiaceae bacterium
GTGCACCGACATCGTCCACCACCGCCGCATCCGCAGCTTCGTCACTCGCGCCGGCCGCACGTCGCCGGCGCAACAGCGCGCCCGCGACACGCTCGGCGACCGCTACGTCGTGCCGTTCGGCCCCGACCCGCTCGACTACCCGACCCTCTTCGGCCGCGATGCACCGGCGATCGTCGAGATCGGCTTCGGCATGGGCGCCGCGACGGCCGACATGGCCGCCGCGCACCGCGAGCTCGACTTCATCGGCGTGGAAGTGCATTCGCCAGGGGTCGGTGCGCTGCTGAAGCGGATCGGCGAGGAGGAGCTGACGAATGTGCGGATCGTCGAGCACGACGCGGTCGAGGTCGTCGAGCGGATGATCGCGGTCGCGTCGCTGGCCGGCGCTCTGGTGTGGTTCCCCGACCCCTGGCACAAGGCGCGACACCACAAGCGGCGGCTGATTCAGCCAGGGTTCGTCGCGACGCTCGCGAGCCGCATCGCGCCGGGTGGCTTCCTGCATTGCGCCACCGATTGGGAGGAATACGCAGTACAGATGCTGGAGGTCCTCGCAGGAGAGGTCTCGTTGACGAACGGCGTCGACGGGACCTACGCCTCGCCCGATAATCCGCTGCTGACCCGGCCCGTCACGAAGTTCGAGACGCGCGGGAAGCGGCTCGGGCACGGTGTGTGGGATCTCGTGTTCCACAGGCGGACGCGGGGCTTCGACCAGGAAGTGACTTGAACGACGACGATGCGTGGTTGACATCGTTCCTGCGCAGGTTGCGCAACGCCGGGGCGCTCGCAATGCTGGCGTTCGCGCTGCCACTGGCGGCGGAAGCCGGCTGCCAGGTCGAGACGGTCGAGCTGCCCGTGAAGATGGTCGGCTCGCGCGCCGTCGCGACGGTCGGCATCAACGGGACGCCGGTGCCGCTCACGGTCGACAGCGGCGCCTTCTTCAGCTTCCTCACGGACGCCGCCGCGGCGCAGCTCGGGCTGACCACGAAGCGGAACACCGTGGTCCGCGTCGAGGGCATCACCGGCAAGGTCGACACCCGGCTGACCAGGGTGGACAAGCTGAAGCTGTTCAAGGGCGAGATCGATCGCGTGGACTTCATCGTCGGCGGCAACGAACCCGGCGCCGGCACGATGGGGTTGATGGGACGCAACATCCTCGCGCTCACCGACACCGAGTACGACCTCGCGTACGGCGTGATCCGCTTCCTTTCTCCGAACGACGACTGCGCCAGGTCCAACATGGCCTATTGGGCCGGCTCGACGCCCGTCACCGAGATCGACCTGATGTTCGATCGGGCCAAGACGCCGGCGATCCGCGCGCAGGTCAAGCTGAACGGAAAGGAACTCGTCGCATTGTTCGACACGGGCGCGACGACGGTCGTCTCGGCGCGCGCGGCCCGTCGCGCCGGCGTCGCCGAGACCGACATGACGCCGGCGGGAATCGTCTACGGCGCGGGCCGCGGCACCTCGAAGGCCTGGACCGCCTCGTTCGACAAGTTCGAGCTCGGCGGCGAGTCGATCCTGCAGAACCGCCTGCGCGTGGCCGACTTCGACCTCGGCGACGCCGACCTGCTGCTCGGCATCGACTTCTTCCTGTCGCACCGCATCTACGTCTCGAAGAGTCAGTCGAAGCTGTTCGTCACGTACAACGGAGGACCGGTCTTCGCGCTCGACCGGGTTGCCAGCGCCGGCGCCGCCCCGCCGGACGCCCCCCCCCCCCCCCCCCCCCCCCCCCCGCCCCCCCCCCCCCTAGCC
>CAXTDA010000381.1:0-4206 GCA_964242935.1 uncultured Burkholderiaceae bacterium
CGGGTCGGCTATACCGGCGGCAAGGTCGCGAACGCGACCTACCGCAACCACGAAGGGCATGCCGAAGCGATCGAGATCGTGTTCGACCCGGCGGTGATTTCGTTTCGCACGTTGCTGGAGTTCTTCTTCCAGATCCACGATCCGACGACGAAGGACCGGCAGGGCAACGATCGCGGCTCGAGCTACCGGTCGGCGATCTTCACGACGTCGGACGAACAGATGCGCGTGGCGAAGGACACCATCGCCGACGTCGAGGCGTCGGGTCTCTGGCCGGGACGGGTGGTCACCGAGGTCGTGCCGGCTGGTCCGTTCTGGGAGGCGGAGCCGGAGCATCAGGACTACCTGCAGCGGATCCCGAACGGCTACACGTGCCATTTCGTGCGGCCGGGGTGGAAGCTGCCGCATCGGGCGACGGCGGGCTGACGCCGATGGTCGTCGACCGCGCGGCGGTGGCGCGCCGGGCTCGACGCCGCGCGGCCGGTTCGACGCGCTCAGCCGACGCGCGGCTCCAGCGGATACGCCATCTCCCGCCACGCCTTCATCCCCCCATCGAGCGCCACCGCGTGCTGGAATCCCATCTCCCGCAACGTCGCTGCCGCCAGCGTCGAGATGTAGCCGAGCTCGCAGGTCGTGACGATCCGACGCGTCGGGTCGGGCAGTTCCTTGTTGACACGAAGCTCGAGCTGCCCGCGGGGCAGCAGCTTCGCGCCCGGGATGTGTCCAGCCTCGTACTCGCCGCGCTCCCGCACGTCGAGCACGAGCAGATCGTCCCCCGCCTGGACCCGGGCCCGCACCTCTGCGAGCGACATGAACGGCACCTTCGCCGCGGCCTCGGCGAGCAGCAGGGCGACGGTCTTGCCGCCGCTCATGTTGGTCCGCAGCGCCTCGGTGACGTGCGTGGGCATCGTCAGGTTCAGGTTGTTCATCATCGCGACGAACGCGGCGCGGTCGCGGTGCTGCAGCCGCGGGTTGGTCGCGAGTTCTTCGCCGATCGTGGAGCCTTCCCGACCCTTGTAGTCGTGCCCGGGACTGACCTTCGTCGCCGGGTCGAGCTTCAGCACCCGCTCGAAGAGGCTGTGGTGCAACTGCTCGGGATCGCCGGTCGGCAGGTCGGTGCGACCGGTCCCGCCGATCAGCAGCGTGTCGCCGGAGAAGACGCGATCCTCGACGACGAGGCACATCGAGTCGGCGGTGTGCCCGGGCGTGTGCATCGCCTGGACACGCAGCTTGCCGAGCAGCAGCAGCTCGCCGTCGTCGATGCGCAGGTCCACGAACGGCGCGGGGCTCTTTCGATGCATGACGACCGGCACGTTCAGCTGACGCGCCAGCTCGCGGGTCGCGGAGAAGTGGTCGGCGTGCGTGTGCGTGTCGATCAGGTAGCGCAGGCGCACGCCGTCCCGTGCGGCGAGCGCGACATAGTGGTCCCGCTGGCTGAGCTCGGGATCGATCAGCGCGGCGGCGCACGTGTCGGCACAGCCGATCAGATAGGACTGGCACCCACCGGTCGCGATGCGCTGGAAGATCATCGATGCCTCCCTGGTCTCGGTCGAGTCGTCGGCCGCGCGTCCACACGTGCGCATCGTTGCAGAAGTCCTCGGCTTAAGCGAGCGACGTTCCGGCCTTCGAAGAGCATCTTTCCGGCGCGGTGGCTGACCGCGGGGGAGTGCCGATCCTAGAATGTCGGGCGGCACGCCGCCTGCCGATCGGCATCGGCCGGGACGGCCAACGACATTCGAGGTGCCATGGGAATCCAGGATCGGGATTAATGTCGGGCGGCACGCCGCCTGCCGATCGGCATCGGCCGGGACGGCCAACGACATTCGAGGTGCCATGGGAATCCAGGATCGGGATTACTACCGGGCGCAGTACCGCAACGTTTCGTCGCTTGATCGTGGCCGAAAGCCGCCGTCGACCGGACGACTGGCGTTGTTCTGGATCGCCGTGCTGGCGATCGCGTTCGCGGCCTTCCGATTCGTGCCGATGATCTGGCCGAGGGCCCCGGCAGCGCTGCCACCGCCGGTAGCGCCGCTGCCGATGCAGACGGCGCAGCAACCGTCGCCGACACCGCCAGGCGCAGCGCGAACCGTCCCGTTGGAAGGAAGTCGCGCGGCGTCGCCCGGCGCGGCGCCGATCTACCGCTGCGGCAATCGCTACAGCGACGAGCCGTGCGCAGGCGGTCGTCCGATCGATGGCGCGGTCGCGTCCGGCTTCGATTCACGCCCGAGCGAGCCGCTGGCCCGTCTGGTCGCGGAGGGACGCTCGGCCGATGGCGACAGCGTGACGACGACCGGCAGGACGGTGACGACGGTCGTGAACAACGGGTCGGTGGTGGTCGCTGCGGATCGATTCGGCGAGTGCCCGGTACTTGCCAACGAGATTGCCCGCATCGACCGGGACGCCCGGCAACCGCAGCACGCGCGAACCCAGGACTGGCTTCGCGAGCGAAGAAGGCACGCGAGGGATCGGCAGGCGCAATTGCACTGTTGAGTTCGATGGTCTCTCCGCGGAATCGGCGGAAGTTGAACGCGGCAATGCCTGCGGCGGCGACCGGCGCTTCTAAGCAGATTGCTCGCCGTCCGACGCAGCACGCCGCCCTTTCCGCGCGACGAACGACGCGAGGAAGCACCGCCGTTCCCCGTTCGGGAATTCGACGGTCACGCGCTCCGCGTCCGCCTCGACCACGACGCCGCGACCGTAACGCCGCACCGCGACCGGCTGTCCCTTGACGAAGGCCGCCGCCGGCGACGCGGCGCGCGGTTGGTTCGGCACGCGCAGTTCGGGTCCGCGCGTTTCCGTCCCGCTCTCGCCGACCGCCCCCACCGCGAGGCGCGCTTCACGCGCCTCGACCTGCGCCATCCGCGAACAGTTGTCGCAACGGTCGCAGCGATCGAACGTCGTCTCCTCGTCGAAGTGGGCGAGCAGCACGTGCCAGCGGCACTGGCCGGTCTGCCCGTAGAACACCATCTGCTCCAGCGCGGCGCGGTCGTGGTCGCGCTTGTCGCGGTAGCGCACGACCAGGCGCTCGACGGTGGCCTCGTCGGCCTCGCGAACCAGGAGCTCCAGCGTCCCGTCGCGTCGTTGCTCGACGAGCCGCTGTTGGCGAAGCAGCGCGAGCGCGACCTGCACCTTCGCCTTCGGGCGGTCGAGCGCCGCGCGGAGCGATGCGAACGTCCACGCCGCGTCGTCCGGCGGCGCCTCGACGAGCTTCGCGTGCACCGCCTGCACGTCCTCGAGCGTCGGATAGCGGCCCGCGAGGAAGAAGCTCTGGATCGCCTTGTCCTTCTGCAGCCAGAGCAGAACGCAGCGCGCGGGCCGGCCGTCGCGCCCGGCGCGGCCGGCCTCCTGGTAGTACGCGTCGAGGCCGCCCGGCATCTGGTCGTGCAGCACCGCGCGGACGTCGGCGCGGTCGATGCCGAGGCCGAATGCGTTGGTCGCGACCATCACGCGCAGCTCGCCGCGCATGAACGCCTCCTGCTCGGCCTTGCGTTCCTTCATCGGCAGGCGGCCGTGATAGCGGCCGACCGACTCGCCGCGCTCCTGCAGCGCCGCGTGGACGGCCTCGACCGCCGCGATCGTCGACGCGTAGACGATGACCGGTCCGGCTTCGTCGGCGACCATCGCCGTCAGGGCGGCGCGCTTGTCGTCCTCATGGTCGAAGTGGCGGACCGCGAACGCGAGGTTCTCGCGATAGATGCCGGTCACGACGCGTCCGAGGGCGCGGCCGCCGAGCTGGGCCGCGATGTCGTCGGCCACCTCGTCGCTCGCGGTCGCGGTCAGCGCCAGCAGCGTCGGCGGCTGGTTCGACCCGGCGAGGTCGGCGAGCGCACCGCCGACCTCGAGGAAGCTCGGCCGGAAGTCGTGGCCCCACTGCGAGATGCAATGGGCTTCGTCGACGACCACCAGGCTCGTCGGCACGCGCGACAGGCGGCGACGGAAGTCGTGGTCGCCGAGTCGCTCGGGCGTGGTGAAGACGATGCGCGCGCTGCCGTCGTCGAGCGCGGCGTCGGCCGCACTCGACTCATCGGCGGTCAGCGCACTGTTGAACTGCACGGCCGCGACGCCGAGCGCGCGGAGCTTGTCGCACTGGTCCTTCATCAACGCGATCAGCGGCGAGACGACGAGCGTGCGACCCGGCAGCAGCAGCGCGGGCACCTGGTAGCAGAGCGACTTGCCCGCGCCGGTCGGCATGATCGCGAGCGTGTCGCG
>CAXTDA010000382.1:0-4178 GCA_964242935.1 uncultured Burkholderiaceae bacterium
AAGCCGGGTCAAGGCGTCAAGAGCCGCGAACCGCTCGTCGAGCAGCAACAGCCCGGGCCGATGCACCAGCGCGCGTGCCAGCGCGACCCGCTGGCGCTGGCCACCCGACAGCACGCCGGGCCACTCCGCCGCGCGGTCCGCGAGACCGACCCGTTCGAGGACGTCGAGCGCCTGCTCGTCGGCCGGTGCGCGATCGATGGAGGGCAGGCCGAGTCGCACGTTGTCGAGAACGCGCTTCCACGGCAGCAGGCGGGCCTCCTGGAACATGATCCGCACGGCGTCGTCGCGGCGCGCGTCGCCGGTGGTCTCGACGCGGCCGTCATCGGCGGTCTCGAGGCCGGCGGCGATCCGCAGCAAGGTGCTTTTTCCGCAGCCGCTCCGGCCGACGATCGCGACGAATTCGCCGGGCGCGATCTCCAGCGTCAGATGGTCGAGCACGCGCCGCGTGCCGAAGGACTTCGTGACGCCGCGCAGACTCAAACCGACCGGCTCGACCGGACGCTGCGGGCCCGTCGAACGACGGCGACCGTTCATGAATGGATCGATGGTCGGGACGGAACGAAGCGGCCACCCGGCGCTGCCTGGGCGTTGTCCAGCGCCGCGACGACGTCGCGCCGGGCCGCGGCGAGGTCCCGATGGTTCCGGTCGCGAGGGCGCGGCAACGGCACGGCGATCGATTCGATCGGCCGGCCCGGCGAGGCGCCCAGGACCAGCACGCGGTCGGCGAGGAAGATCGCCTCGTCGATGTCGTGCGTGACGAGCAGCACGGTGACGGCGTGCCGCATCGCGACGTCGATCAACAGCGCCTGCAGATGGGCACGCGTGAACGCGTCGACGGCCGAGAACGGCTCGTCGAGCAGCAGCAGGCGCGGCTCGCGGAACAGGCCGCGCGCGATCGCGACGCGCTGCGCCTGGCCGCCCGACAGCTCCTTCGGCATCGCGCGCTCGAAACCGTCGAGCCCGACTTCGTGCAGCAACTGCGTGACGCGCGGGTGACGGTGCGCGTAGTCGCCGCCGCGACCGAGCTCGAAGGCGATGTTCTCGGAGACGGTCAGCCAGGGAAAGAGGCGCGGTTCCTGGAAGATGAAGCCGATGTCGCGCGTGACGCCGCGAAGAAGCTGCCCGTCCAGTCGGACCGATCCGCGATAGCGGTCGTCGAGACCGGCCGCGATGCGGAGCAGCGTGCTCTTGCCGCATCCGCTGGCGCCGACCAGGCTCGCCACTTCGGCCGATGCCAGCGCGAGATTCGCGTCGTGCAGCACCCTCTTCCGACGAAAGCGCTTCTCCTGCACGACGACCTCGAGGAGCGGCGACACGACGGGCGTCACCGCGACGCGCCTTGCGGGTCGAAGGTATCGCGCCAGCGCAGCACATGCCGCTCGACGCGCCGCATGGCGCCGTCGCTGACCTTGCCCAGCACGGCGAGCAGCACGATGGCCGCGACGACGATGTCGGCTCGTCCGGTCTCGCGGCCGTCGGTCAGCAGGTAGCCGAGACCGCGGCTCGCGGCGATCAGCTCCGCAGCGACCATGAACATCCATGCGAGGCTGAGGCCGTTCCGCAAGCCGGTGAAGATCGACGGCAGCGACGCCGGCAGCAGGACGCGACGGATGCGCGCGACGCGCGAGAGGCCGTAGAGGGCAGCGACCTCGAGCAGCTTCCGGTCGACGTCGCGGAACCCGGCGGAGACGCCGAGATAGACGGGGAAGAACGCGCCGATGCCGATCAGGACCAGCTTCGGCGCCTCGTCGATGCCGAGCCAGAGCAACAGCAGCGGGACCCACGCGAGCGACGGGATGGCCCGCAACGCCTGGAAGCTCGGCTCGAGGATCGCTTCGGCGCGGCGCGACAGGCCGACCAGCGAACCGGCCAGCAGCGCGAGCGTCGCACCGGCGACGAAGCCGACCGCGACCGGCGCGACGCTGGCCGCGACGAGGTCCGGGAGCCCGTGCGCGGCGAGGTCGCGGAGCGTGTCGACGACCGCGCTGGGCGGCGGAAAGAGGTTCGTGCCGATCCAGCCGCGCCGCGCCGCGACCTCGGCCCCGACGATGCAGGTGACCGGCAGCAACAGGCCGAGCAGCCGATGCGACCAGCCGCTCGAAGAGACCTCGTCGCTCGCGTCGTCGACGATCGGTTCGAGTCCGCGCGCCGAGGCCGCGATGGCGATGGGCGTCGGATCGCCGAACAGCGCGATTGCCCGATCGATCGATCGTGCCACGTCAGGCGGACCGCGACGCGGTCGACGTCAGCGCCAGCGCGAAGCGCGTGTCGATGAGGCCGGTGATGACGCCGTCGAGGTCGGTACCGGCCTTGACGAGGCGCTCCTGCAGGAGGATCGGTGCGGCGGCCTGCAAGGCCTTGACGTGTTCGCTCGACGGTTGCGGGTTGCTGAAGTCGGTGCGCACCTTGATCTGCAGCAACGCGACCGCGAGGCTGACCTTCGCTTCCTCCGAGAGAATCTTCGCGGCCTCGGTCGGGTTCGCGATGATCCACTGGCGCGCGCGCTCGTAGACCACGATGACGCGCGAGACCACGTCGGGATGTGCCGTGAGGAAGTCTTCGCGGACGTTGAGGAAGCCGTAGGTGTTGAACGCGACGTTCCGATAGATCAGCCGCGATCCGGTATCGAGTTCGCTCGCGGCCATCAGCGGATCGAGACCCGCCCAGGCATCGACGCGACCCTGCTCGAGCGCGGCACGACCGTCCGCATGCTGCAGCGGGACGTGCTCGATGTCGCGTTTCGACAACCCGACCGTATGCAGCGCGCGCAACAGGAAGAGATACGGATCGGTGCCGTTGGTCGCTGCGACCTTCCTGCCCTTCAGGTCAGTGAGCGCGTTGATCGGCGAGTCCTTGCGGACAACCAATGCGGTCCACTCGGGTCGCGAGAAGATGTACGGCGTGCGGATCGGGTTGCCGTTGGCCTTGCCGAGCACGGCGGCGAGCCCGGCCGACGAGCCGATGTCGATGCTGTCGCCGTTGAGATATTCGAGTGCGCGATTGCTGCCGGCGCTCTGGACCCACTTCACGCCGATACCGTCGTTCGCGAAGGTCTGCTCGAGCCAGCCGAAGCGGCGGATCACGAGGCTCGGCGGCGAGTAGTAGGCGTAGTCGAGGCGCACTTCCTTCAACGCGGCGGCGCGGACGATCGGTGCGAGGCCGGACAGCGCAACGGCGGCGCTGCCGGCGGCGAGGTGATACAGGGCGGAACGACGTTTCACGGATAGGTCCTGTCGGGAGATCAAGCGGCGAGGGAACGACGGTCGGCGTCTTCCCGATCGCGCAAGGGAGCGGGGACGATGGGCGCCGACGAAGCGGCGCAGGGCCGCTGGCGCCCGACATGGCCGGTCGGCAGGTGCGGACCGTTGGCGAACAGCTGGTGGCGCAGCGTCCCGTCCTCGTAGGCCGTGCGATACAGGCGACGGTGCTGCAGTTGCGGAACGACCAGCTCGACGACGTCCTCGAGGGTCTCGTGCGCGACCGCGTAGGTCAGGTTGAAGCCGTCGATGCCCGTCGTCGATTGCCAGCGCTCGAGCTGGTCCGCGACTTCGGACGGCGACCCGACCAGGACCGGCCCGCGGCCGCCGAGTCCGACGAACTGCGCCGCTTCGCGGACGGTCCACTTGCGTCCCGGATCGGCCTTCGAGAACGAGGCGAGCGCCGTTCGGCCTGCGTCGTTCTCGAGGTACTCGATGAAGGCGTCCGGGTCGTACCGCGAGAAGTCGATGCCGGTCCAGCCGGACAACAAGGCAAGCGCGCCTTCGATGTCGACATGCGCGCGGTAGTCGTCGAGCTTCTCCTCTGCTTCCGCTCTCGTGGTGCCGGTGACGATCAGTGCCTGCGCGTAGATCAGAACGCTGCGCGGATCGCGACCGGCGAGCGCGACCGCACCGCGAATGCCGGTCACCGCGCGCGCCAGCGTCGTCTCCGTCGGCGCGCTGATGAAGATGCATTCGGCGTGTTGCCCGGCGAACGCGAGTCCGCGCGACGAGGCGCCGGCCTGATAGAGCACGGGCGTGCGCTGGGGCGACGGCTCGGACAGGTGGATGCCCGGTACGCGGAAGTGCCGGCCCTCGTGCGCGATGGCATGGACCTTCGTCGGATCGGCGTAGATGCCGGTCGTCTTGTCGCGGACGACGGCGTCGGCGTCCCAGCTGTGTTCCCACAGCTTGTAGACG
>CAXTDA010000383.1:0-4173 GCA_964242935.1 uncultured Burkholderiaceae bacterium
TGCTCGACGCCATCCGCCTCGCGATGGGCAACGTGCGCGAGCGAAGGACCTGGCCCTTCGGCGCAGTGATCACGAAAGGTGGCGAAGTGCTGGCCCGGGCCGTCAACGAGGTCGAGGCCCTTTGCGATCCCTCGGCGCATGCGGAGATGCAGGCGGTGCGCGCGGCCGCCAGGGCGCTCGGCTCGACCGATCTTCACGGGTGCACCGTGTACGCGAGCGGCTACCCGTGCCCGATGTGCCTGACGGCGATGTACCTCGCCGGAGTGGAGCAGGTCTACTTCGCCTATTCCAACGAGGACGGCGAGCCGTACGACCTTTCCGCGGCGAGGGGCTACGTCGAGATCGCGAAGCCCCCCGCCGAGCGGGAGATGAAGCTCATCGGCCTACCGGTGCGAGACGAGGGCGAAGACCTGTACGAGGCCTGGAAGCAGGTGGTCTGAGCAGGGGCGACCGAAGACCCGAGAGACGTCGACTGCGTTCCGCTCTTCATCGTTCGCAAAGCGAAGTCCTACGGTCCAGCCCTCGCCGCGGCGCCGGCTTCCTTGTCGAGCTTCAGCATCCAGAGCGACGAGACGGCGAGCAGCGCGCCGCACACGAGGAATGCGTTCCTGAAGTCGACCGGGTCGAGGTGCGGTCCGGCGCGGAGCGACTGCGAGGTCGCCAGCACGAGTGCTGCGAACGCGATCGAAATCGCGGAGCCGATCTGCTGCGACATCGCGGCCATCGTCGTCGCACCGGTGCGCGTCTCCATCGGGATGTCGACGAAGGCGATCGTGTTGAGCGCGGTGAACTGCATCGAGCGCGTCATCCCGGCCCCCCCCCCCCCCCCCCCCCCCGCGCCGCGCGGCCCCGGGGGTTCGAGCCCCCCGCCGCCCGCCACCGCCGCGGCGCCGAGCAGGCCGTTGACGACCAGGATCGTGCGGAAACCGTAGCGCCGCAGCAGTCGCGTCGTCGTGGTCTTCATCGCGAGGTTGCCGCCCATGTAGATCAGCAGCATCAGGCCGGCCTTGAACGGGCTGTCGCCGAATCCGACCTGGAACATCAGGGGCAGCAGGAACGGGCCGGCGTTGATCGCGATGCGGCCGACGAGGCCGGCGGTCAGCGTGCTCAGCGCGAAGGTCGGCTCGGTCGATGCCGCCAGGTCCACGAGCGGGGTCGGGTGGCGTCGCACATGGCCGAGCGCGAAGGCGCCGATCGCGATGCCGGCGAGCGCCATCAGCCCGCCGAACCAGCGCTCGTCGGGCTGCTCGGTGACCAGCGCCAACCCCTGGATCAGCAGGACCAGCGCGAGGCCGGTGTAGAAGAAGCCGAAGACGTCGAAGCGGGTGCGTACGCCCGCCGCGTGCCGCGGGATGTAGCGCAGCACCAGCCACAGGCCGATCGCACCGATCGGCAGGTTGACGAAGAAGATCCAGCGCCACGACAGGTGACTCGCGATCAGCCCGCCGAGCGGCGGACCGACGACCGGCCCGATCAGCGCCGGCCAGACGATCAGTCCGAGCGATTCGATGATGCGGTGCTTGGGCGTCTCGCGGAGCACGACGAGCCGACCGACCGGCGACATGAACGCCGCCGCCGCGCCTTGCAGCACACGAGACGCGACAAAGGTCCGGAACGTCGGGCTGAGGCCGCACAGCAGCGAAGCCAGCGTGAAGACGGCGACGGCCGCGGCGAACACGTTGCGCGCACCGAATCGTTCGCTGACCCAGCCGGCGGTCGGCACGAACACCGCCGCCGCGACCAGGTACGCGGTGATGCCGAGGCCGAGCGCCAGCGTGGTCTCGCCGAAGGCGCGCGCGATGCTCGGCAGCGCGGTGACGATGATGCTCGCGTCCAGCGTCTCCATGAAGAAGGCGGCCGCGACGATCAACGGGACGGGCGGGACACGGTCTGGATCGACGCCCCGGTTACCTCCGGCTGCGAAGTCGAGCGATTCGACGGATTAGTCATGAAGCGGGCGAAGACGAAGGAGCGGATGAACCGGTTCGGTTGCCCCGTCGGGGCCGGATGATTCGGACGATGTGAACGAATCGCCGGACGCTACCACCTGCTTCGTTCAGTTGCGCGGGGACGGCATGCGCCGCCCGCATCACTGCACGCCGGTCGAGCGCGCCGCCAGACGTCGCTGTTGCGGATACCGCGCGTCCTTCGAGTCGCCGAATGTTCCGCGCTTGCGGCGATCTCGACTAGCATCCGCGTCTCAGGCTTTTTGCTGCTGGAAGCATCGTCCGTCGTCTCGAATCGAAGGGACCGTCATGACCTTGTTGAAGAGCGTGCTGAAGATCGCGAAGGGCGTGCCGTTCATCCAGCCGGCCCTGAACCGCGCGGCGATCAACCAGGAGTGCAATCGCACCGTGTCGCGCCCGCGGCCGTTCAGCCTGTGGTCTGCCGTGCCGAAGCTGGACACCGCCGATGCGCTGGGACCGATCAGCGATTACACGTCGTGGGCATCGCTGACCAACAAGACGTTCTCCGGTCGCCACCTGCCGCCGGCCGATCCGAGTTACGTCGCGGGCTTGCCGGTCGACGGGCCGTACGACGATGCGGAGCAAACGGCGGGCGACGTGACGTCGCTGTTTCGCCGGAGCGGCGCGATGAAGACCGACCGGTCGAGCGGGCTCTTCATGTTCTTCGCACAGTGGTTCACCGACAGCATCCTGCGCGTCGATGCGACCGACCGCCGGAAGAACACGTCGAATCACGACATCGACCTCTGCCAGATCTACGGGCTGACCGAAGCGACGGCGCGCATCCTCCGCTCGATGCAGGGCGGCCGGTTGAAGAGCCGCACGGTCGGCAACGACGAGTTCCCGGACCTCCTCTACGTGCAGGACGCGGATGCCGACCTGCGGGTCAAGGACGAGTACCTCGGTCTGCCTTACCTGAACCAGCTGCCGGTGCTGTACCAGGGCCTCTCGAAGGACCGGCAGCTGATGTTCTACGCGACCGGTCTCGAGCGCGGCAACTCGTCGATCGGCTACGTCGCGCTGAGCACGATCTTCCTTCGCGAACACAACCGGCTCGCGGCCGAGCTCGCGCGGCAGAACCCGACTTGGGACGACGAGCGCCTGTTCCAGACCGCGCGCAACGTCAACATCGCGCTGCTGCTGAAGCTGGTCGTCGAGGACTACATCAACCACATCATCGGCGAAAACCTGTTCCGGCTCGACGTCGGCTTCGCCGAGGACCAGAAGTGGTATCGCACCAACTGGATCGCGATCGAGTTCGACCTGCTGTATCGCTGGCACTCGCTGGTGCCGGACCAGATGCAGGTCGGCGGCATCCAGGTGCCGGCCGGCGTCTTCCGCAACAACAACGGTCTCTTCGAACAGCTCGGCCTGTCGGCGGTCGTCGACGCGGCCTCCAGGCAACAGGCCGGCCGCATCGGGCTCGCGAACACGCCCGTCTTCCTGCTCGGGGCCGAGTCGGAAAGCATCCGGATGGGCCGCGCGTTCCGCCTGCGGCCGTACAACGACTATCGCGAACGCTTCGGCCTCGAACGACTGACGAGCTTCGACCAGTTGACCACCGACGCCGACCTGCGGCCGCGGCTCGAGAAGCTGTACGGATCGATCGACGCGGTCGAGTACGTGGTCGGCATCTTGGCCGAGGACCACGGCAAGGACAGCGCCCTCTTCGGCGAACTGCTGAGCGCGATGGTCGCGTACGACGCCTTCACGCAGATCTTCACGAATCCGCTGGTGTCGCGGAACATCTACAACGCGGCGACGTTCACCGACTACGGCCTCGACGTGATCGCGAAGACGACGAAGGTGCAGGATCTGGTGGATCGCAACGTGGCCGTGAAGGCGGTCGCTTCGCTCGATGCCTGAAGAACGGGCGACGCCGACCGCGTCAGTCGGGATCGACCAACGGATGGTCGCGGCACATCGCGTTGCCGATCCGCACGAACAGCGCGGCGTGACGTCCGGTACCCGACGGCTCGACCCATGTCGCCGTGCCGGCCTTGCCGAGATCCGACGTGACCGACTCGAAGCGCATGCCGGGCTCGAACTCGGGGTCGGCCGCGAGCCGGCGGTTCGCTTCGTCCAGCCACTCGTTCTGCTTCACGCGATCTCCTGCGAGGATGCGGCTCGTTGCGTCGTCTTCAGCCTGCCGGCGCGATCGCCGCGTCGACGATGCGCTGCGCCTCGGCGAGGATCGCCTGCAGGT
>CAXTDA010000384.1:0-4172 GCA_964242935.1 uncultured Burkholderiaceae bacterium
TAGACGGCCATGTAGCGCCGGAACGCGTCGAGCGGTTCGTGCGCGACGCGGAACGCCTTCCGGTTGCTCGCGGCGCTGACGACGCCCGACCGGGTGATCCTGGCGACGATGTCGGCCACCGCCGCGTCGGTTCCGCCGGGCTCGACGAGGTGGTCGCAGATCATGCGGCCCTCGGGGCTGTCGCACTCGATGCGGCGTTCCATCATCACGGCCTGTCTCGCGATCCGGTCGCCGACGAAGCGCGGCAGCCGCAGGTTCGCGGCGCCGGGCACGATGCCCTCCTTCCGGGCAGGCAGCGTCAGGTACGCGTCGCGTGCCGCGACGTTGACGTCCATCACGAGCAGGTACTGGCAGCCGCCGCCGATCGCAAACGCGTCGACCGCGGAGATCCACAGCTTCTCGCGCGTCTCGCCGAGCACCTCGTCGGGCGAACGGTCGGGGCTCGCGACGCCGCGGAACACCTTGTTCAGCCAGCCGAGCTCCCGGACCAGGTACCAGAGATACGGCACCTTGCCGTGGTACAGGTGCGTGAGATTGATACCGGTGCAGTAGACCCGCCGGCCCTGGTACTTGCCGCGCGGTAGCCGGCCACCACGCATCACCGCGATCTCGCTCGCCTCGTCGAGCGTGCAGACGTCGACGGCCAGTTCCTGCGCATGCAGCGTCGTGTCGTCCTCGGCGTTCAGGTAATGCGGGTTGTGGAGCTCGACGATCGCGCTCGCGCCCTCGCGCTCGACCCGTGCGGCGCCGAGGTCGAGGCGTCCGGTGCGCCGGAACTCGCCGACCAGCGACAGCGATTCCGGATGCGGGAGCAGCATCGCGTGGCACAGATGCAGGCCGCACGCCGGATCGGCGAGCACATGGGCGAGCAGCAGGCCCTGGTCGATCTCGTGGCCGTCCTTGTCGGCCTGCATGCGCGGCCGCTCCGCGTCGAGCGTCGCGGTCGACGGCGTCAGGCCCGGGAAGCGCAAGGCGGCGTCCGCGACCAGCGCCTCGATGCGGACGAAACGGCGCCGTCCGTCGGTGATCGCGGCGTAGACGCGCGCGACGTGCGCGGCAAGGAAGCGCTCGCGCGCCGCGCGCGCCGTGTCGAGCACGAGGCGTGCGGCGGCCGCCTCCCCCGCCGATCGGTCGACCTTGGCGGGAAGCCGGTCGAGCAACCCGCCGGACGCCGTCCAGAAGTCGGCGTACGACTGCCGGTCCCGTTCCCAGTCGGCCGCGACGTCAGGGACGCGCGACAGCCACGCCTCGACGTCGCCGCCGTCGAGACCCGACTGTTCGAGTACCCCCGCCGCGCCGACGCCGTCCGCGATCGCATTCATCGTGTCCCCTCCCGCCCGCTAACGGGCCGCTGCCGTGCCCTGACGTTCGACCTCGATCTCCCGCATCCGGAACTTCTGCACCTTGCCGCTCGCGGTCGTCGGGAACGCGTCGACGAAGCGGATCAGCGAAGGAATCTTGAAGTTCGCGATCCGTCCCTTGCAGCGCGTGCGCAACCCGTCGTCGTCGAGTTCGACGCCGGGACGCAGGCGGATCCACGCGCACAGCTTCTCGCCGTAGAGGGCGTCCGGTACGCCGAACACCTGGGCCTCCGCGATCTCGGGCAGCGTGTGCAGCAGTTCCTCGATCTCGCGCGGGAAGATGTTCTCGCCGCCGCGGATCACCATGTCCTTGATGCGTCCGACGATCGCGAGGTGGCGGTCGGCGCGCAGCACCGCGAGGTCGCCGGTGTGCATCCATCCGTCCGCATCGATCGCGCGGCGCGTCGCCTCGGCGTCCTGCCAGTAGCCCAGCATCACCAGATAACCGCGCACGCAGAGTTCGCCCGACGCGCCGATCGGCACGACGTCGCCGGTCGACGGATCGATCACCTTCGCCTCGACGTGCGGCATCACGACGCCGACGGTCTCGACGCGCTGCTCGAAGCTGTCGCCCGGCATCATCTGGAACGAGATCGGCGACGTCTCGGTCATCCCGTACAGCAGCGCGATGTCGTGCATGTGCATCCGGTCGATCGCGGCGCGGACGACCTCGGCCGGGCACGGCGCGCCGCCCATCAGCCCGCCGCGAAGCGTCGAGAGCTTCGACGAATCGAAGTCCGGATGGTCGAGCATCGCGATGAACATCATCGGGACGCCGTAGGCCATCGTGCAGCGCTCGCGCTCGATGGCCGCGAGGCACGCGCCGGCGTCGAACGTCTCGCCGGGAAACACGATCGTCGTCCCGTGCGCGAATGCGCTCAGCACGCCGACGACCATCCCGAAGCAGTGGAAGAGCGGCACCGGCAGGCAGATGCGGTCGCCGGGTCGAAGACCGATGCGCTCGCCGACGTGCGCGGCGTTGACGACCATGTTCGCGTGCGACAGCGTCGCTCCCTTCGGCGCACCGGTCGTGCCCGACGTGTACTGGATGCTGGCCGCCGCGGCCGGGTCGACGCGGGCGGCCAGATCGCCGACGCGCTTCGGGTCGATCGCCGTGCCGCCCGCGATGAAAGCGGACCAGCGCCGCGTGCCGTCGTGGTCCGAGTCGTCGAACAGCACGATGTGCCTGAGCATCGGCGAACGCCGGCGGACGGCCGTCGCGGCGGCGATGCAGTCGTTGCCGCGGAACGTCGGCATGACGAACAACGCGCGGCACGCGGCGTGGCCGATCACGTAGCCGAGCTCGGTCTCGCGATAGGCCGGGTTGATGTTGACGACGATCGCGCCGATCCTCATCGCCGCGTACTGCACGACCAGCCACTCGATCCGGTTGGTGCTCCAGAGGCCGATGCGGTCCTGGGGTTCGATTCCGCACGCGATCAGCGCGCGCGCCGCGCCGTCGACGGCGGCGGCGAGCGCCTCGAACGTCGACGACCGGCCCTGGTGGACGCTGACCACGGCCGGCTGGCGCGGGAAGCGCCGCGCCGCATCGGCCAGCACGTCCGCGACGCCGATCGCGCGGAGCGCGACGCTCGTATCCCCTTTCGTGATCGACGCGTCGTCGCCGGTCATGCCGTCTCCGGGCGCGGAGCCTACGACGCGACGCGAGGCGGGTGTGCGATCGGCCGATCGGGCCCGGCGGGGCGAGGCCCGCTGCGGGACGTCACGGTCAGGGGTTCTGGTCGGGAATCCCGAAATCCGAATCGTTCGAGCCGTGCTGCGGCTCCGCCTGGAACTTCTTCCGACCGACGAACAGGGACGTGTTCCGCGGCGTCTGTGACAGGTAGGTCCGTGCATCCGCGTACTCGGAGCCCATGCGGACTTCGTGATCGGGATCGGGCTTCGCAATCGCTCTTTCCATGATGTCTCCTCGGGTGGGCCGGCTTGTTGTCGTCGTCACCGCGACCGGCGAGGCGGATGACGTCGTTTCGGCACTCGAGCAGCACCGTCGTGCAGCACCACAGGATAACCGGGTATTCGGTCTCCGCAACCGTCCGCCCCTGCCCGAGCGGGACTTGTCCGACAACGCGTTGAGGCGTCGGCGTGCGTCGCATTGCATGCGCCGTCACGATACTCGTCGACCCGCTGCGGCACTCGCGCGGAGCCAACCCGAAGGAGCCAGCCATGTCCAGCAGCACACTCGATCTCACCGGTGAAGAGGCCCCCGTCACCGGACTCGGCCATGGGACCGGCGCGCTCGGGCCGAGCGACAGTTCGGACTCGGGCAGCGACGTGATGGGCGGCCCCGGCATGGACGAAGGCCTGTCCGACGAGCAGGCCCGCGAGATGCCCGAGACCACGACGCAGGGCGCCGGCCGCGACCTCGGCGATCCGGACCTGGACTCGGACAGCGATCGCGCCGGAACCGGCGAGCGCGGATCGTCCGGTGTCGATTCGCGAGGCCCGAACGACCAGATGACGACGATCGACCCGGGCATCGAATCGGGGGCCGACGAGTTCGACGATCCCGACGCCGACGTGTCGTCGATCACCGACGAATCGAGCGACCCGGATGTCGCGGCCGGGCGCGAGGAAGGCAGCGCCAACGTTTCGGACGGCGCGACCTGACGCGCGCGCCGCGCCGCGGAAGGATGGGGTGACGTCCTATACCTGCGACGCGGCCGACGGACTGTAGTGACGGCGCGCGGGCCGGTCGGCGACCGGACCCCGTGTCGCGCTGATCGACGAAGGGAGACGCCGTGAGATTCATCCTGCTGTGGTTGCTCGGCGTTCCCGTCAGCCTGCTGATCC
>CAXTDA010000385.1:0-4170 GCA_964242935.1 uncultured Burkholderiaceae bacterium
GGCGTGGGATTCGCGGGGGTCTATTCTAGGCGTTCGAGGGACAGCCGGCGGACGAGGCGGTCGAGCCGGAGTGCATCGTCGGTCGCCGCGCCGAGGGTGGTGTTGTCGAAGATGCACCAGACCTCGTTTCGCCCGGACCATCGCGCGAGCTCGCCGGCCCGCTCCGCGAGCCACGCGTCGTCGTACGCCGACCGGTACACCTGCGGCGACCCGTGCCACCGGAAATAGACGATGGATGGCGGTGCATCGTCGCCGGCACCGAGCCATCCGCCGGGCGACGCGGCCGCCGGCAGCTTCGCGGGGTCGGCGGCGACGCGCGTCACGCGATGGCGGACGAGCAACGCGTCGGCCTGGTCGTCGAACCAGGTTGCATGGCGCGGCTCGCAGACGACCGGACCCGCGTAGCGTTCGCGCAGCCGCCCGAAGAAGTCGTCGACCACCGGCGGGTCGATCGCCAGGGACGGCGCCAGCTGCACCAGGACGGCGCCGAGCCGGCCGCCAAGTGCGCAGGCCTCGTCGAGGAAGCGGGCGAGCGGCTCCCCGACGTCCTGAAGGCGCGCGACGTGCGTGATCGCCTTCGGCACCTTGACCGAAAAGCGGAAGCCCGCCGGCACGCTCTCCGCCCAGCGCGCGTAGGTCGAGACGCGATGCGGCCGATGGAACGACGAGTTGATCTCGACGCACGACAGGACGCGCGCATAGCGCTCGAGACGGGTGCCGTCGCCGGCGAACGCGTCGGCCACCGCCCGCGGCAGCGCCCACCCCGCCGTCCCGATGCGGATCACGAGTGCGTCACCAGCGTGCGCATCGCGGCGGCCGGCGCTTGCGTCATCTTTCGATGTATCTTATGATAGATCCTACGCGCTATCGAAAGATCCGGCTTCACCGACCTCGGGAGGTTCGCATGCATCATGGTCATTTTCACGCTCGCGGCTTCAACGGCCGCACGTTCTTCGGCCGGCATCATCATCGCGGCTTCCAGGGCTTCGGTTTCGGGCCGGGACAACTGTTCGGCAGCGACGCGGGTCGCGGTGGAGTGGGCGCCGGCCGCAAGCTCGGCTCGGACGACCTGCAGCTGCTGATCCTCTCGCTGCTCGCCGAGAAGCCGCGCCACGGCTACGAGGTGATCAAGGCGCTCGAGGAGCGGTCGAACGGCTACTACAGCCCGAGCCCCGGCATGGTGTACCCCGCGCTGACGTATCTCGAGGAGATCGGCCATGCGACCGTCGAGGTCGACGGCACCAAGAAACGCTACAGCATCACCACCGACGGCATCGCGCATCTCGAGGCGAATCGCTCGACCGTCGACACGCTGCTCGAGCAACTCGCGTGGATCGGCCAGCGGATGGAGCAGGTGCGTCGCGCCTTCGGCGAGGGCCGTGAGGCGGACGCCGCCGAAGACTTCGACGCGCCCGAGCGGCTTCGCGGCGCGGGGTGCGACCGCGACTTCATAGTCGAGATCCGTCAGGCCCGTCGCAACCTGAAGGCGGCGATGATCGCGAAGTTCGGTGCGTCGCCCGACGAGCAGAAACGCATCGCCGAGATCCTCGAGCGGGCCGCTCGAGAGATCCGCGGCGAATGAGTTCGATACCGCGAGCCGCAGCATGATGACATCCTCTCCGCTGGTTCCGGTCGCGTCGCCGCGTTCGTTCGCGGCGATGCGCCATGCGGGCTTCCGCATGCACTTCGCCACGTTCTTCCTGGCGATGATGGCCGACAACATCGAGCATGTGATCAGCTACTGGATGATGTTCCAAAAGTTCCACTCGCCGGCGCTGGGCGGCTTCGCGGTGATCTCGCACTGGCTGCCGTACCTGCTGTTCTCGGTTGCGGCCGGCGCGCTCGGCGACCGCTTCGACCCGCGGCGGCTGATCCAGATCGGCATGCTGATGTTCATGACCGCATCGCTCGGCTGGGGCTGGTTCTTCATCACCGACAGCCTGCAGATGTGGCAGGCGATGGTGCTGCTGGTGCTCCACGGATGCGCCGGCGTGCTGTGGAACACGTCGAGCCAGCTGCTGCTGCACGACATCGTCGATGCCGAGCTGTTGCCGAGCGGCGTGCGGCTTCTCGCGACCGCGCGCTATCTCGGCATCCTGGTCGGCCCCGGCATCGGCGGTCTGATCATGCTGACGCTCGGACCGAAGTACGGGATCCTGCTGAACGCGTGCTTCTACGTACCCGTCATCCTCTGGCTGTGGAAGGCGCCGTACGGCCCGCGCTTCCGGAAGGCCGGCGCCATCGCGGCGAAGCGCGCCGTGCGCGGCTTCGCCGACATCGTGCAGACCATGCGCGAGATCAGCGGTCATCCGCTGATCGTGCCGATGCTGATCCTCGCCGCTTGCGCGTCGTTCTTCGTCGGCAGCAGCTACCAGGCGCAGATGCCCGGCTTCGCGACCGATCTCGGCCACGGCGACCCCGGCCTCTCGTACAGCATGCTGCTCGCCGCCGATGCGCTCGGCGCGCTCCTCGCGGCGATGCTGCTCGAGAGCCGTCGCCTGTTTCCGACGACCCCGAAGATGGCGGTCGGCCTCGCGATGCTGTGGTGCGCGACGCTGACCTGCTTCGCGGTGGTCCGCTCGTACCCGCTCGCGCTCGGGCTGTTGCTCATGGCCGGCTTCTTCGAGCTGTCGTTCAGCACGATGGCGCAGGCGCTCGTGCAGCTGAACGCGCCGGCGCCGCAGCGCGGCCGGGTCATCGGCCTCTACAACATGGCGTCGCTCGGGATGCGGACGTTCAGCGGCATCACGGTCGGTCTGGCGGGAAGCTGGGTCGGCATCCACGCGTCGCTCGCAGCGTCGGCGCTGGCGTTTCTCGCGGTGCTCTTCTTCCTCGCGATGCGGTCGTGGCGCGCGGAACCTTCGTTCGGGGCGAAGAACTAGTGTCCTAGTGTCCTGTCGTGCGGCCCGCCATCGCGGTTCGCAGGTCGACGCCGCGCACCTCGAACGTGACCCGGCCGACCGGCGCGCGCCGCGCGTCCAGCAGCTCCAGCGTGTGCCGCCCCGGCCAAACCGGCCATTGGAGGCGGGGACCGCGTCCGACGAGCCGTCCGTCGAGCCGCCACTCGTCGTTGACACCGCGGTCGGCCGCTTCGAACGTCATGCGTTGGCGCTGCGCCGGGATGTCGGGATCGATCGCGACGACGGTGCCGTCGACCGGTCTCCGGATCGCGCCGCCGGTGGCGCTGGTCGCCGACGCCCGTGCCGCGCCGCGGACGATCCGCGTGGTTTCGGTGCCGGGAAGGAACAGTTCCGTCCGCGAGGCCTCGACGCCGCCGTCGAACGTGATCGGACGGCGAACGATCCGGCCTGGCGCCACGATGTCGTCGGCCCGTTCCGCGTTGCTACTCGACCCATCGGTTCGAGCCAGGTAGTCGACCAGCGCGCGCCAGACCGGCGCCGCGCCGGTGGTTCCCGACACGTCCCACATCGATTCGCCGCTCGAGTTGCCGACCCAGACGCCGACCGTGTAGCGCCGCGTGAAACCGATGCACCAGTTGTCGCGGAGGTCCTTGCTGGTCCCGGTCTTGACCGCGGCCGCGGATCGCGACGACAGGACGCTGTCGAGCCCGAACGTCGTCGTCCGCGCCGTGCGATCGCCGAGAATGTCCGCAACGATCGCCGTTGCTGCGCCATCCATGACCGGTCGCGCGGCGTTTCGCGCGCCGCCGGGCAGCAGTGCGATCGGGCCGGCCGCGCCGCCGTTGGCGAGCGCACGGTAGGCATTCGCCAGGTCCGCGAGCGTGACCTCGGCCGATCCGAGCGCGAGCGCATAGCCGTAGTAGCCGCCGGACTCGCGCAGCGTGGAGAACCCGAGCGCTCGCAGGCGCTGGTGGAAGCGCTCCGGCGTCACGATGACGAGCGTCCGGACGGCGGGCACGTTCAGCGATGACGCGAGCGCCGTCCGCACGCTGACCGGCCCCTTGAAGTCGTGATCGTAGTTCTGCGGAATGTAGAGGCCGCCCGCGGTCGCGAGGTCGACCGGCGAGTCGTCGAGGATCGACGCGGCCGTCAGCCAGCGCTTCTCGATCGCGAGCTCGTAGAGGAACGGCTTCAGCGTCGAGCCGGCCTGGCGCGGCGCGGTCACGTGGTCGAGCTCGGCCGCGCTCGACAGGTCGCCGGACGACCCGACCCACGCCAGCACCTCGCCGGTCGCGTTGTCGAGCACGAT
>CAXTDA010000386.1:0-4155 GCA_964242935.1 uncultured Burkholderiaceae bacterium
GCCGACGGCCCGGCGACGCGCCGGCCGAGCCCCTGGCGATAGGTCCGCCACAGGAAGCGCCCGGGCAGCTCGACGCGCGTCGCCGCACAGACGCCGGTCGCCTCGGCGAGCCGCATCTTCAGCCACTCGGCGGCGCCGTTGCTCTGGACGAGGAAGACCTCTTCCTCGAGCGGTGCGAGCGGCGTCCGGCCGATCCAGTCGAACACCGCGTCGCGCAGGAACTCGAGCCGGTTGCCGTGAAGGACGAGAAGGCCGGGCTCGACGATGCGGGTCATGCGGGAGAGAAACGGCGTTCGAAGCGGGGGAGGACTCCTTCCGATTGTAGAGGTCCGTCGGCGGCTGTTCAGAACACGACCGGCTTGTCTCCCTTCGCCTTCTTCGGCGGGGTCGGGTTGGTCGACGGCGCCTTGGCGACGGGCGGTGCCGACACCAGGGCCTTCTCGCGCCGCTCCAGCTCGGCCTCCTTCGCGCGCAGATCGCGTTCCTTGTTCTCAAGCTGGCGCCGCTGCTGCTCGAGGTCTTGCACCCGGCCCCGGTTCTGGTCGTTCGGATCGAGCACCGTCACCTTGACGGTCTGCGCATCGCCCGTGCACGGGAGCGCAAGCCCGATCGGCGGCTTCAGCACCGTCTTCGGCTCGACGCGGATGCCGTAACGGCCCGGTACCTCGTACTGGTGCGACCACGGCATCGGGTCGGCGCCGACGCGGTACTCGCGCGCCTCGCCGTCGCCGAAGATCACCAGGAGCCCGCAGTTGGTGACCCGGCCGTCGCTCGATTCGACCGTGATCCGCGCGGGCTCGCCGACGTTGATCGACGACCGTTCGATGCTGACGCGGCTCAGCTGCTGTTGCGCGAAGGCGAGGGACGGGACGAGCAGCGCGAACAGCGTCAGCGTTCGTTTCATGGCTTCCTTTCGGGCATCGATTCGAGTTCCTTCGCGTGCGCCTTGACGACGGCGACGAACTCGGGGCGCGCGACGTCGGCCGTCATCCCGCGGACGTACTCGCGCAACGCGTCGCGCGCCGTCGAGAAATAGACCGCGAGCTTCAAGGCGCCGTCGGACTCGACCGCCCGCGGATCCGCGTCGGCGATCAGTTCGGCGAGCCGCAGCCAGGCGTTCGGGTCGTCGGGCTTCAGCCGCAACGCGCGGAAGAGCGCCGTCTTCGCATCGGCCGGGCGGTCGAGGCGCAGCAACGCGTGCCCGAGGCCGGCCCAGGCCTGCGGATCGGTCGGCTGCTGCTTCGTCGCGCGGTCGAAGAGGCTCCTCGCCCGTTCGTAGTCGCCGGCCTCGATCGCCTTCCGCCCTGCCGCGACCGACGCGTCGAGCGGGGCGCCGGACCCCCCGTTGCTCGACGCCGACAGCGCGGACACGCCCGCCTCCACCGCGCTCCAGTCGCCGCCCGACGCCGCGCCGACCATGAGATTGAGGCGGTCCCTGATCTGGCGATCGGTCAACGGAATCGCCGCGTTGACGTCCGGCTTGGCGATCGCCGACTTGGTCTCGGCGGGCTTGACCTCGGCGGGCTTGACCTCGGCCTTGGTGTCCGACGGCCGGGTATCGACCGCTTTCGTGTCGACGACCTTGCGGTCCTCCGGCTTCTGCTTGACGTCCGGCGTCGTCCGCGTCGCCAACACGTCGGATCTCGTCGGCGTCGACGGCGTCGGCCGGTTGCCGCGAAACGCGATGACCCCGACGACGATCGCGAGCACACACAGCGCGCCGATCACGCCGAGCTTGAACCAGCGATCCTTCCGATCGTCGTCCATCCGCGGATCGACCGGGGGCGGCGGGATGGGCCCGGCCTTCTTGAACAGCGCGGCCTGCAGCTCGTCGATCGTCTGGTGGCGCTGCTTGTGGTCGAGCGTGACCGCCTTCGTCACGGCGGCCCGGACGTGCGGCGGCGCGTCGGATTCGCCCCAGGCCAGCGGCGGGTCGTCGCCGTAGCGCTCGAGCGCGCTTCGCATCGTCTGCCCGGTCAGCATCTTGTAGAGCGTCGCGCCGCACGCGTAGACGTCGGTCCACGCGCCGATCTTCTGCGAGTCGGCGTAGTACTGCTCGGGCGCGGCGTAGCCGTGCGCGAACGTCGTGTCCATGCTCTTCTCGGCCTCGGCCGCCAGTTGCTTCGCGCCGCCGAAGTCGAGCAGCAGGATGCGGCCCTCGCGGGTGACGTACACGTTGTCGGGCTTCAGGTCGCGGTGGATGACGTTCTTCGCATGGATCGCCTTCAGCGCATCGATGACGAACGCGATGACCTTCAGCGCCTTCTCGGCATCGAGCCGGCCGACCTCGCTGATCCACATCTTCAGCGTCATGCCGTCGAGGTATTCCATCGCCAGGTAAGCCGTGCCGTTCGCGCTGCGGACGTCGAACGCCTGGACGATGTTGGTGTGACGGAATTTCGCCAGCAGCCGGCCTTCCATGAAGAACTTCGCGAGCCCGCGCTCGAACGGCGGCTGGTCGCCGAGCGAGTTGCAGGTCAGCGTCAGGCGGTCGCCTTCGCGGACCGCGAGCCCGTTGGGGAAGAACTCCTTCAACGCCACCTGGCGCCCCATCACGACGTCTTCGGCGAGGTACGTGATGCCGAAGCCGCCCGACCCGAGCACCCGTCCGATGCGGTACCGCTGGTCGACGACGGTCCACAACGGCAGCGCGCGGCGGTCGCGGCTCTTCTCGAGCTGGTCGGCGCCGCAGGCGTTGCAGACGCCGTCGACGACGGCCTCCTCGAAGCACGACTTGCAGGTGACCTCGGTCGCCATCACGACGCGATCCTCGACGGGCGAATCTCGAGCAGGACACCGGCCCCGTCGTGGGGCCCCAGCATGAACCGGCCCTTCTGCCCCGACGCGGACACGACCTCGGTCCACGAGGCCGGCTCGTTTCCGGATCGCGGTTCGCGACGGTAGGTGTGGTTCGTCGAATTCAGGTCCGTCAGGCTGAAGTCGCCGTTCTCGGAGACCGTCAGCGTCACGTGCCGGCTCGACAGCGTCTCGTTCGGGAATGCGAGGTCCGACCGCTTGGTCCGGCCGATCGTCAGCGTCTCGAGCGGCTTCAGCGTGCGGATCACGACCGGGACGCCGTCGGCGTGGAGGCTGATCTCGATGCCGGCGACCGTTGCCGGCGCCGGATCGCCCGGTGACGGCCCGAGCGTCGTCGACGTCAGCACGGGCTCCACGGCGGGCTGCGGGTCGACGGTCTTCGCACGACGCACGTACCAGATCGTCCACCCGACGACGTTCACGACGACCAGCGCGCCCATCCAGCCGACGAGGAAATCGACGAACCCGCCGCCCTGGGCGACGGCGACGAGCAGGATCACCAGCGCCGGCGACAGCGCGATCAGCGACAGCCACGGGAACGCTTCCGGCGGTCGCCCGACGTCCGGCGGGGGTGGCTGCGCGGCCTCCGTCTTCGATTGCGTGTCGTGATCCGGGGGCACGCCGTCGCCGGTCTTCACGTCGTCCTCGGGAACGAGGGTCGAGTCGGCCCCCTGCAGCAGCTCGATCGCTTCCGTCGCGGTCCGCAGGCGGTTCCGCGGCAACACCGCCAGTCCCTCGTCGATCAGCTTCGCGAGCTTCGGATCGAGGTCGGGCAGGCGCTGGACCAGCGGCACGTACGGATCGTCGCTGTCGGGCTGGTACCGCTTCAACGCGCGGGGCGGCGGCTCGCCCACCAGGCAGAAGTGCAACGTGGCGCACAGCGAGTAGAGGTCGGTCCACGGGCCCTGGTTGCGTTGCTGGACCACCTGCTCGTACGGCGCGTACTTCGGCGAATGGACGGCCATGTGCGATCGCGACCGGTCGTCCTCGAAGCTGACGCGCGCGGCCCCGAAGTCGATCAGCACCGGCTTCCGCTTGTTCTTCGTGATCAGCACGTTCGTCGGCTTGATGTCGCGATGGAACACCTTCTTCGCGTGCATCTCGTCGAGCGCCGACAGCAGCTGCAGAGCGAACTGCCGCACGTCGCCTTGGGGCAGCCGGCCGCCGTGCGACGCGCAGTACGCGGCGAGCGTCTCGCCTTCGACGAACGGCATCACGTAGTAGGCCGTGCCGTTCTCCTCGAAGACCTCGACGACCCGCACGATGTAGCGGCTGCCGAACATCAGGATGCGGTCGGCCTCGTCGAGGAAGCGGCCGATCCAGCGCCGGTATTCGTCG
>CAXTDA010000387.1:0-3883 GCA_964242935.1 uncultured Burkholderiaceae bacterium
GAGCACGAGGCCGAGCAGCCCGCCGGCCAGTCCCTGCACGCCGCCTTCGGCGAGCACCTGCGCGACGACGCGCGCGCGGGTCACGCCGACGACGCGGAGCAGCGCGAGTTGCGCGCGCCGCCGCGCAACCGCGAGCGACTGGGTCGAATACACGAGGAATGCGCCGGTGAAGAGCGCCATCAACGCGAGCATGTCGAGGTTGACGCGATAGGCGCGCGACAGGTCGCCGGTGCGCGCCTGGTCGTCGGCGGCACCGACGAGTTGCGCGGTGTCGGGCAGCATCGCGGCCAGCGCCGCGCGGAAGGCGACCGGGTCGACGCCGTCGGCGAGCCGCAGATCGATCCGCGACAGACGCCCGAGCCGGCCGAGTCGCCATTGCGCAGCCGCGATGTCCATCGTCGCCGGCAGTACGCGGCGCCCGGCGTCCGGGTTCGACGACGACGGCGTACGGGGCGCCGCGTCGGGCTCGTCGCTGCCGACGACGCCCGCGATCCGCAACGTGACGACCTCCGCCTCGACGCGCACCGCGAGCGGATCGCCGACGCGCTTCTTCAAGTCCGTCAGCAGCGCCCGCGAGACGAAGATCGCGTCGGAATCGAACCAGTCGAGATTGCGGTCGTCGGAACCCCGCGGCGCCGCATCGACCGGCCGCCCGATCAGCGCCGGCGTCACGGCGGCCGCACGAAAGACGTCGATGCCGCTGACGTGCAACACGATCGTCGGGTCGTCGACGACGGCGACGTCGCGCTCGACGACCGGGCTTGCGACCGCGATCGCCGCGGGGATGAACGATGCCGCGGACGAAGCGGAGCCCCCCTTCGCATCCCGCGCGAGCAACCCCGCGTACACCGCCTCGTCGAAGCCCTGCGGGCCGGTCGATACGATGCGCAGATCGGCCGATCCGCGGAGGCGATTGAGGCCGCCCGCGAAGTTGTCGAGCGCGACCGCGTTGATCAGGTGGACCGCGAAGCCGAGCGCGACGCCGACCGCGATCGCCGCGACCGACAGCGCGTTCCGGACCGGCTGCGCGCGCCACTCGCCCCACGCGAGCCAGGCGAGCAGCGTCATGCGGTCCGCGCGAGCGAGGGTGACGGCGCGGTCGACGGCGCGGGCGACGATCGCTCGAAGAGGCCGGTCGCGCGAAGCGACAGCACCCGATCGGCGCGGGCCGCCGCGACGTCCGAATGCGTGACCAGCAGCGTCGCGGCACCGCTGTCGCGTCGCCGGTCGTCGATGACCTCGAGTACGCGAAGCGCGGTCTCGGGATCGAGGTTGCCGGTCGGCTCGTCGAGCAGCAACAGCGCCGGCCGATGGATCAGCGCCCGCGCGATCGCGACGCGCTGCTGCTCGCCGCCCGACAGCACGGCCGGAAACTCGCCGCCGCGACCGCCGAGGCCGACCGCGTCCAGCATCGCGGTCGTGCGCGACTCGCGGTCGACGCGGGGCGTCCGTTGCAGCACCAGCGGCAGGCCGACGTTCTGCGCGATCGTCAGGTGCGGCAGCACGTGGAAGGCCTGGAACACGAAGCCCATGCGGTCGCGTCTGAGCAGCGTCGACGCGTCGTCGTCGAGCGCGCCGAGGTCGCGACCCTCGAAGCGGACCGCGCCGCCGTCGACCCGGTCGAGGCCGGCGACGATGGTGAGCAACGTGGACTTGCCGATGCCCGACTCGCCCATCACCGCGACGAATTCGCCGGCCTCGACGACCAGGTCGAGCGCGGCGTACAGCACGCGGCCGTTCGGCAGGCGTTTCCGGATCTGCGCCAGCTCGAGGAGCGGGACGACGGGACGGCCCGACATCGGATCAGTCGGTCACACCGAACGGCAGGCTGCCACCACCCGACCGACCACTAAGCCGCCATCCCGAACAGCATCGACGACGCGTCTGCGTGCGCACGGCCGTCGACCGTCGTCGCGATGCGCTCGATCTCGGCCGCGAGCGCGCCCAGCTGCGCGACGTTGTCGACGATCCGTCGATGGAAGGCCGCGTCGTCGAGCACGTCGCGGAGGCCGCGGTTCAGTTCGGCGAACCACGGCAGGCTCGCCTGGTCGAGCATCGGTCGCGGGACTTCGTTGCGGCCGTCGTCCCGCGTCGCCACACCCCAGGCGTGCAGCGTCTTCTGCACCGACGCGTTCAGTCGTCGCGCCCGTTGCAGCGGTTCGTTCAGCGCCTGGATCGCGGCGCGGTCCGTCAGCCGCCGCTGGAAGAACAGCTGGCAGAGCACGCCCCAGTAGTACGCGTAGTCCCACAGCACCTTGACCGGCATCACGCGCTCGTTGCCGAACAGCGCGTACTGGTCCTGGTACAGCGTCAGCGTGCTCTCGTAGAACGAGCGGAACAGCTCGCCGTAGAACAGCGTCGGCGTGCGGATCGACTCGCCGCGGCGGTCGCTCGCGATCAGGTCGGTGATCAACGTATTGCCGATCGCGATGAAGTCCGAGCCCGGCGAATAGAACGGGTCGAGGAACCAGCCGGCCTCGCCGGTCAGCGCCCAGCGGTCCGCGGAGAACGTCTGCTTGCAGCCGTACGAGAAGTCGCGGAAGTACGCGAAGTCCATCAGCGCGTCCGGCGCCTTCTCGAGCACCCGTGTGATCGCGACGTGCACCGACGGCTGGTGCAGCGCGATCCAGTCCATCGCCTTGTCGAACGTGTCCATCGTCTTCAACGGATGCATCGCCGCGTCGGCGACGATGCCGACCGAGTGCGCGCCCGACCCGAGCGGGATCAGCCACAGCCAGTAGCCGGCGCCGCACAGATGGTTGGTCGACATCCAGCGCGCCGACGGCGAACAGCGCGCGCGCCAGGCCGGGTCGTCGACCCAGTCGTCGATGTCGAGCCGGACCGACAGCCGGAACCAGACCGCGTTCGCGTCGTGCGCGTTGGCTTCGGCGAGGCCGAGCTTCCGCTTCAGCAGGCCCGCGCGTCCCGACGCATCGATCAGCCAGTCGCAGGCGATCGTCTCGCGCGCGCCGTTCGCCTCGACTTCGACGCGATGCCCGCCGCGGTCGACGTCGATGCGCTTCACGACCGTGCCGAGGTCGTAGCGGGCGCCGCGACGCACGGCCTCGTCGCCGAGGAAGTTCTCGAAGATGCCGCGGTCGATCTGCCACGACGGCGTCGACAGGAATCGGCTCGCGCCGAGTTCGGTGACGTCGTTCAGGTCGCGTTCGCCTTCGGAGAAGAAGAAGCGGAAGCCGAACTTCCGCAGATGCGCGGCGTCGAGGTGAGCGCGGAGCCCGAGCGTGTCGGCGAAATAGTGCGCGCCGATCTCGACGCTCGACTCGCCGATCTTGTGGGCGGCCGCCGGTGCGGGTGTCGCGCGGCGTTCGACGACGCGGACGTCGAGGTCCGGCATCGCATCCTTCAGCTGCAGCGCGAGCGTGAGGCCGGCGAGGCCGCCGCCGGCGATGAGGACGTCGTGTCGCGACGTCGGGGCAGGGAGGGGGGTCATCGGCGTTCGTGGAGGCCCGCACGCGAGGTCGTGCGAAGCGAGCGAGCTTACTCGATCGATCCGGCGCGCGACGTGGCCGACCCGGCAGGTCCCGGTAGGACGCGGACCGAGACCGTCGGGCCGTTCGCGATGGGATGGACGACGGTCGCGTCGTGCCCGGCGGCGATCGCCCGCAGCAGGTCGATCGCGCGGGCAGCGGGGCTCGACCGCGCGAATGGATGCGGATCGCGCGCCGGTGCGTCGACCGGCGATGCGGGAACGGGCGATGCGGCGGCGATCGACAGACGGATCGACGCGTCGACCGTCCGCGGCACCAGCAGCAGCGCCGCGCCGAACAGCGCGGTATTCGGCGCGGCTTCCGCGAGGAGTCCGACGCCCGGCGTGTCGTAGACGACGAGCAGCACCGGCGCGCCGTCGGCCGCGACCTGCACC
>CAXTDA010000387.1:3893-4145 GCA_964242935.1 uncultured Burkholderiaceae bacterium
GCAGGCCGAGCACGAAGGTGTCGTCGCCGCCCGCGATCGCGGTCGACGGTCCGACGCTCGGCGTCGCGATGCCCCAGTAGCCGGCCGCCGCGTTGTGGACCGAGTGATGGAAGCGCGTCGGCGACAGCGACAGCGGGTCGCTCGCCAGCGTCGCGCAGAGGTAGTCGACGATCGCGAGCTCGCCGTGTCCGGAGGCGAACACCGACGCCAGCGACCCGGTGTCGATGTCCGGATCGGCGAGCGCCTCGCGGG
>CAXTDA010000388.1:0-4141 GCA_964242935.1 uncultured Burkholderiaceae bacterium
TCGTAGATCAGGTCGACGATCAGCTTCAGCTCGTGCAGGCACTCGAAGTACGCCATCTCCGGCGCGTAGCCGGCTTCGGTCAGCGTCTCGAAGCCGGCCTTGATCAGTTCGACGGCGCCGCCGCAGAGCACCGTCTGCTCGCCGAACAGGTCGGTCTCGGTCTCCTCGCGGAAGTTCGTCTCGATGACGCCGGCGCGACCGCCGCCGATCGCCGCCGCGTACGACAGCGCGATGTCGCGGGCGAGGCCCGACCGGTCCTGGTGGACCGCGATCAGCATCGGCACGCCGCCGCCCTGCGCATACGTCGAGCGGACCGTGTGACCCGGTGCCTTCGGCGCCACCATCACGACGTCGAGGTCGGCGCGCGGCACGACCTGCCCGTAATGGACGTTGAAGCCGTGCGCGAACGCGAGCGTCGCTCCGTCCTTGATGACCGGCTCGATGTCGTCGCGATAGACCTGCCCGATGTGTTCGTCGGGCAGCAGGACCATCACGAAGTCGGCGCCCTCGACCGCCTTCCCGACCTCCTCGACCTCGATGCCGGCCTTGCCGACCTTGTTCCAGCTCGCGCCGCCCTTCCGGAGGCCCACGACGACGTCGCCGCCGGAGTCCTTCAGGTTCTGCGCGTGCGCGTGGCCCTGCGAGCCGTAGCCGATGATCGCGACCTTCCGGCCCTTGATCAGCGAGAGGTCGGCATCCTTGTCGTAATAGACGTTCATGGGGTTCCCTGTCGGTACGGTCGTTGATCGGCGACGGCTGCGATGGCCGGGCCGGGTCTCATTTACAGCTTCAGGATCCGCTCGCCGCGACCGATGCCGCTCGCGCCGGTTCGCACCGTCTCGAGGATCGCCGCGCGGTCGATCGCCTCGATGAACGCGTCGAGCTTCGTCGCCGCGCCGGTCAGCTCGATCGTGTAGCTCCTCTCGGTGACGTCGATGATGCGGCCGCGGAAGATGTCGGACGTCCGCTTCAGCTCCTCGCGCTCCTTGCCGACCGCCCTCACCTTCATCAGCATCAGCTCGCGCTCGATGTGCTGCCCTTCGGTGAGGTCGACCACCTTGACGACCTCGATCAGCCGGTTCAGGTGCTTCGTGATCTGCTCGATGATGTCGTCCGACCCGGCGGTGACGATGGTCATCCGCGAGAGCGTCGGATCCTCGGTCGGCGCGACGGTCAGCGTCTCGATGTTGTAGCCGCGCGCCGAGAACAGGCCGACGACACGCGACAGCGCGCCGGCCTCGTTCTCGAGAAGGACCGAGATGATGTGGCGGGTCATGGCGGCCACCTCAGAGGTCCTCCGAGCCGAGCAGCATCTCGGTCAGCCCCTTGCCGCTCTTCACCATCGGCCAGACGTTCTCGGTCTGGTCCGTGACGATGTCGAGGAACACGAGCCGGTCCTTCTTCGCGAACGCGTCCTTCAGCGCGGGCTCGACGTCGGCCGGCCTGTCGATGCGGAGGCCGATGTGACCGTAGGCCTCGGCGAGCGCGACGAAGTCCGGCAACGCGTCCATGTAGCTCTCGCTGTAGCGGCTCGAATAGTCGATCTGCTGCCACTGCCGGACCATGCCGAGGTAGCGGTTGTTGAGGCTGACGACCTTGACCGGCAGGTGGTACTGCTTGCAGGTCGACAGCTCCTGGATGCACATCTGGATGCTGCCTTCGCCGGTCACGCACGCGACGTCGGCACCGGGATTGGCCTTGATCACGCCCATCGCGGCCGGCAGGCCGAAGCCCATCGTGCCGAGGCCGCCCGAGTTGATCCAGCGCCGCGGCTGGTCGAACGGGTAGTACTGCGCGGCCCACATCTGGTGCTGCCCGACGTCGGACGTGACGAACGCATTGCCGCCGGTCACCTCCCACAGCTTCTCGATCACGAACTGCGGCTTGATGACGTCGTCGGACCCGGCATACGCCATGCAGTCCTTCTTCCGCCATTCGTTGACCTGCGACCACCACGCCGAGATGCGACGCGCGTCCGCCTTCTCGTCGCGCGGCGCCTTCTGCTGCGCCAGATCGAGCTGCGCCATCAGTTCGATCAACACCTCGCGCACGTTGCCGACGATCGGCACGTCGACCTTCACGCGCTTGCTGATCGACGACGGATCGATGTCGATGTGGATGATCTTCCGGACGTTCTGCGCGAAGTGCGCCGGGTTGCCGATCACGCGGTCGTCGAAGCGCGCGCCGACCGCGAGCAGCACGTCGCAGTGCTGCATCGCCATGTTCGCTTCGTAGGTGCCGTGCATGCCGGGCATGCCGAGGTACTTCGGGTCGCTCGCCTTGAAGCCGCCGAGCCCCATCAGCGTCGTCGTGCACGGCGCGCCGAGCCGCTCGACGAGCCGGTTCAGCTCGCTCGACGCGTTCGCGAGGATCACGCCGCCGCCCGCGTAGATCATCGGCCGCTCGGCGGCGGTCAGCAGCTGCAGGGCCTTCTTGATCTGGCCGAGGTGGCCCTTCTCGGCCGGCCGGTACGAACGCATCTCGATCGGCATCGTTGCGTAGTCCGCCGCGACGAACTCCGTCCTGTGCATCGAGATGTCCTTCGGGATGTCGACCAGCACCGGACCGGGACGGCCGCTCTGGGCGATGTAGAAGGCTTTCTTGATCGTGGCGGCGAGCTGCTTCACGTCCTTGACGAGGAAGTTGTGCTTGACGCACGGCCGCGTGATGCCGACGGTGTCGCATTCCTGGAACGCGTCCTGGCCGATCGCGTGGCTCGGGACCTGCCCCGAGATGACGACCATCGGGATCGAGTCCATGTACGCGGTCGCGAGTCCGGTCACCGCGTTGGTGACGCCCGGCCCGCTGGTCACGAGCGCGACGCCGACCTTCCGGCTCGATCGCGAATACGCGTCGGCCGCGTGGAGCGCCGCCTGCTCGTGACGGACGAGGATGTGCTGGAACCGGTCCTGCTTGAAGATCTCGTCGTAGATGTAGAGCACCGCCCCGCCCGGATAGCCGAACACGTGTTCGACCCCTTCCGCGGCAAGGCAACGCACGACGATCTCTGCGCCGGTGACTTCCATGGTGCTTCCTTTCAAGGTCCACAGGAGATTGATCGGACGTTCTCCCCACGCGCTCGTGGCACGGGCTCGAACACGCTGCTCGGCGGCATGACCGCTGTTTCGGCGCTCCGGCGTGCGACCGCATCTTGCGCGATCCGTCGCCGGCATGAATCGACGTCGCGTTCAGGCTGCCGAAGGCCGGCCTGCGCAACGAGGCGCGGACGATAGCGCAGGCCCCGACGAGGGTCAAGCCGACCGACCGCGGCGTCGGGTGGGGCGGTTTTGTTACGATTGCCGGTCAATCAAGATCGCAAGATCGCCGGCGGCGAGCGGGACCCTCCCGACCGCCCGATGCGACCCGACGTCAGACCGTCGCTGCCTCATGGCAAGCCCCGCAGAACTCTCCCGATTCCTCGAATCCGTCGAACGCCGCGCGTACAAGCAGGCTGCTTACGCAGTGCGCGACGACGCGTCCGCGCTCGACATCGTCCAGGACGCGATGATCAAGCTGTCGGAGAGCTACGGCGACAAGCCGGCGGGCGAGTGGCCGATGCTGTTCCAGCGCATCCTGCAGAACGTCATCCACGACTGGTTCCGCCGGCAGAAGGTGCGCTCGACGTGGACGACGCTGTTCTCCGACCTGTCAACCGGAAAGGACAACGAGGAGTTTGACTTCCTGGAGAGCCTCGAGGCCGAGGACGGCTCACGGCAGGCCGAAAGCGCCGCCGATCAGGTCGAGCGCAGCCAGGTGCTCGCCGCGATCGATCAGGAAATCCAGCGCTTGCCCGCTCGTCAACGCGAGGCTTTCGTGTTGCGTTACTGGGAAGAGATGGACGTCGCCGAGACGGCCGCGGTCATGGGGTGCTCCGAAGGCAGCGTCAAGACGCACTGCTCCCGGGCCACGCACGCGCTCGCGCTGGCCATGAAGGCCAAGGGGATCACACTATGAAACGCTTCGATGCGACTGCCGCGGCACCACGGACTCCCGGTCCCGCGACCGGTACCGCCGAGCAGCGGTTCGCCGCGCGCATCCGCCAGGCGCTCGACGAGTCGGCCGCCGCTTTGCCCGCGGCGACGGTCGAACGGCTCGCGCTGGCGCGGAAGGCGGCGTTGCGGGCGCAGCCGCTGCCCGGCCC
>CAXTDA010000389.1:0-4139 GCA_964242935.1 uncultured Burkholderiaceae bacterium
GCCGATGTCGCGGTTGTCGAAGCGGATCACGCGATAGCCGCGGTCGGCGAGCTGCGCGCAGAACACCTCGTCCCACGCGATCATCTGGGTGCCGAGGCCCATGATCAGCAGCAGCGCCGGCTTCGCGGGATCGCCGAAGGTCTGGTAACAGAGGTCGATCCCGTTGACGTGGACGATGGCTGGGTCTTCGACGACGGGCGTTGAAATTTCGGTCATGAAGGAGGGTTCGGAGGAAGCCTGGTCGCGAACCGGGCGGGCCGCCATCGTAACTGCATGTGCGAAGCGGTGCGACCGGCCGCGGGGATTGTCCGTACCGCACGCGCGACGGGAGTAACTTGCGACAACCATCCGCCCCGAGGCCGACATGCGCGATCCCCTGCCCGCCGAACTGCTCGAGAAGCTGAACCGCGGACGGAACAACTTCCGTCTCTTCGGCCCCGACGAGACCGCATCGAATCGTCTCGAGCCCGTCGACGCGGTGAGCGGCAAGGCGTGGATTTGCACGACTGGCGCTGGTCGACATGGGTCGTCATGCACGTCCTCGTGCTGAACAGCGGCTCGTCGTCGCTGAAGTTCGGGCTGTACCGGGTCGACGCTTCGTCGGCCGACGTGCTCGTCGACGGCGAGGCGGAAGCCATCGGCGCGCGTGGCGGCGGCATCCGCGCGCACGACGGGGACGGGCGCACGCTGCTCGACGAACGCGGATCGTTGCCGGACGCGCGGGCCGCGGTCGAACGCATCGGCCGCTTCCTCGACGCGGCGGGACTGCCGCCTGTCCAGGCGATCGGTCATCGCGTCGTGCACGGCGGCCCGACGCTCCGCAGCCATTGCCGGATCGATGAGGCGATCGTCGCGACCCTGCAGTCGGCCGCCGCCTTCGCACCGCTGCACGTGCCTGCCGCGCTCGCGGCGATCCGCTACGCGACCGAACACTTCCCGTCGCTGCCGCAGGTGGCCTGCTTCGACACCGCGTTCCACGCCCACCTCGACCCGCGCGCGCGGACCTTGCCGCTGCCGCTGCATCTGCGTGACGAAGGGGTCGAGCGCTACGGCTTCCACGGGTTGTCGTGCGAATCGATCGTCGCGCAACTCGGCGTGTCGCTGCCGGCGCGCGTGGTCGTCGCGCACCTCGGCGGCGGCGCCAGCGTGACCGCGATCCGCGACGGTCGATCGATCGATACCAGCATGGGCCTGACGCCGACCGGCGGCGTGATGATGGGCACGCGAAGCGGCGACCTCGATCCGGGGGTGCTGCTGTACCTGATGCGAACGCGGCGACTGGACGTCGACGCGCTCGAGGACCTGCTCGACCATCGCTCGGGACTGGTCGGCGTCTCCGGACTCGCGAGCGACGTGCGCGAGCTGCGGCGCCACGCGTCCGACCCGAACGCGCGACTCGCGCTCGAGATGTTCTGCTATGCGGTCGGCAAGGCGGTCGCCGCGATGATCGCGGCGCTCGACGGCATCGACCTCCTCGTCTTCACCGGCGGCATCGGCGAACACGACGCCGCTTCTCGCGCCGCGATCTGCGAGCACCTCGACTGGATCGGCGTGCGGTTGGACGCGACGCGCAACGCTTCGGCGACCGGGTTCCTGCAACGGGAGGCGTCGCGCTGCGCGATCACGGTCCTGCCGTCCCTCGAGGACGCCCGGATCGCTCGACACTGCGCGCGCCTCGTCGCCGGCTGACCCGGCGAGCGCATCAGACCAGCGCGGCCAGCCGACTCGCCTGATCGATCGCCTGCTTCGCATCGAGCTCGACGGCCTCGAACGCGCCGCCGGCGAGCGTCGCCGGCATCCCCTCGGCGCGCAATGCGTCGTACAGCGTGCGCTGCGATTCCTGGCCCGCGCAGACGACGACGTCGTCCACCTCGAACCTGGTGTCGTTGCCGTTCACGCGGACCCGGAGGCCGCGGTCGTCGACCGCCAGGTACTCGACGCCGTTCAACAGGTGGACGCCGCGCCGTGCGAGCGTCATCCGGTGCGTCCACCCGGTGGTGCGGCCGAGACCCTTGCCGACCGGCCCGGTCTTCCGCTGCATCAGGTAGATGGTTCGCGGCGAGGTCGCGACGATCGGCTGCACGCCGGTGACGCCGCCGCGCGGATGGTTGCGGAAGTCGATCCCCCATTCGCGCGCGAACGCGTCGACGTTCGTCGCGGTCGACGGGCCCGCGTGCGACAGGAAATCCGCGACGTCGAAGCCGATGCCGCCGGCGCCGATGATCGCGACGCGCGCGCCGATCGCGCGGCGACCCATGATGACATCGACGTAGTTCGCGACCTTCGGATGGTCGATGCCCTCGATCGACGGCGTGCGCGGCACGATGCCGGTCGCGACGACGATCTCGTCGAATGCCGCTTCGCGCAAGAGCGCCGGTGTCGCACGACAATCGAGGCGGAGGTCGATGCCGTGGACCTCGATCATCCGGCGGTAGTAGCGCAGCGTCTCGTGGAACTCCTCCTTCCCGGGGATGCGCTTCGCGAGGTTGAACTGGCCGCCGATCTCGCTGGCCGCGTCGTACAGCGTGACGCGATGGCCCCGCTGCGCCGCGACGGTGGCGTATGCAAGGCCGGCCGGTCCCGCGCCGACCACCGCGACGCGCTTCGGCGCGGTGGTCGCGACGTAGTGCAGCGTCGTCTCGTGGCACGCGCGCGGGTTGACGAGGCAGCTCACGTCCTTGCCGCCGAACGTGTGGTCGAGGCAGGCCTGGTTGCACGCGATGCAGGTATTGATCTCGTCGGCGCGGCCCTCCCGCGCCTTCCGCGCGAAGTCCGGATCGGCCAGCATCGGCCGCGCCATCGACACGATGTCGGCGTCGCCGCGCGCGAGCACCGCCTCGGCGACGGCCGGCATGTTGATGCGGTTGCTGGTGATCATCGGCACGCCGACGAACTTGCGAAGCGCCCCGGTCACCGGCGCGAAGGCCGCGCGCGGCACCATCGTCGCGATCGTCGGCACCAGCGACTCGTGCCAGCAGAAGTGCGTGCTCAGGATCGTCACGCCCGCCTTCTCGGCCGCGCGCGCGAGCTGCACGACCTCGTCGCGCGACATGCCGCCGTCGAGCATGTCCATCGCGGGAATGCGGAACACGATGATGAAGTCGGGACCGACCGCGGCCCGGACGCGGCGCAGGATCTCGATCGGGAAGCGCATGCGGTTCTCGAACGAGCCGCCCCAGTCGTCGGTGCGCCGGTTCGTCTTCTCGACGAGGAAGGTCGAGACCAGGTAGCCGCCCGACGCGACCAGCTCGACGCCGTCGTAGCCGGCCTCGCGCGCGAGGCATGCGCAGGCGACGTGGTCGGCGATCTGCTTCTCGATGCCGGCCTCGTCGAGCGCGGTCGGTACGTACAGGCCGACGCGCGACTTGACGGCCGACGGCGCGACGCAGTCCTTCTGGCGCGCGAGCGGCCCGGTGTGCAGGATCTGCATGCAGATCCGCACCTCGGGGTCGGCTGCGTGGACCGCGCGCGTCACGATGCGATGCTGCGCGGCCTCCTCGCGAGTCGACAGCTTCGCGCCGAAGCCGCCCTCCTCGTTCGGCGGGATGCCGCCGGTCATGATCATCCCGACCCCGCCGCGGACGCGCTCGGTGAAGTAGGCCGCGAGCCGCTCGAAGCCCCCGGGCGCCTCCTCGAGCCCGGTGTGCATCGATCCCATCAGGATGCGGTTCTTCAGATGCGTGAAGCCGAGGTCGAGCGGCGTGAACAGCAGCGGGTAGTGGGCGGTCGGCATGCGCTTCCTGTTCTCGAATCAGTCGTGAACGACAGCGAATGTCGTGGCGGGTTCGCGATGCGTGACGACCCGGTTCGCGGCGGCGTCCTCGTCGGCATGGCCGAGCGCCATGCCGCAGATGACGACCTCGCGCTCGTCGAGCGCGAGGTGGTCGGCGATGACGCGGTGGAACGTCGCGAACGCCGCCTGCGGGCACGTGTCGAGGCCGCGCGCACGCGCCGCGATCATGACGCCGTGCATGAACATGCCGAGGTCGAGGACGCTGCCCGGCACCATCACGCGCGGCAGCGTGAAGATCAGCCCGACCGGCGCGTCGAAGAACGCGTAGTTCTTCAGCAGCTGCTCGCGCATGCGGGCCGCGTCGCCGCGCGCGATGCCGAGCTGCGTGTAGAGGTCCTTCCCGACC
>CAXTDA010000390.1:0-4116 GCA_964242935.1 uncultured Burkholderiaceae bacterium
GGAGATCGCCTTCGGGCCGGGCAAAGCCGAACTGCTCGACGCCATCGCGCGCGAGCCGGCGCACCAGGCCGACGAGGCAGGCGATCGCGAACGCGGTCGCGAGGAGGCCGAGCAGCGCGCGCGGGATCACGAGGCGTTCGTTGCGGCGGCGCTGCTCGCGCGACCAGGCGTCCGGCACGAACAGCGCGCGTCCGACGCTCGCCACCTCGTCGCCGTCGATCTCGATCGCGATCCGCGCCTCGCCGCCGGCGCCGACGGCGACCGCGGGGTCGGCGTAGCGAAACAGCCAGTCGACCCGCGCCGGCCGCTCGGTCGACTCGGCGGCGACCGGGCGCAGCGACGACGCGGAGTTGCCGAACCATCGCGCGATCGCGGCCTCCGCGACGGCGCGGGCCTCGGCCTCCGACAGGCGCTTGCCCGGCCGCCCTTCGGGCACGTCGTGATCGACGAGCCGGATGCCGTCGGGCGGCGGCCGGTCGTCGACGATCGACACGCGCCACGTGTCGCGATCGGCGACGTCGCCGTCGAAGCGCGCGAAGCGCACCTCCCAGTGCGGCGGCGGCAACGTCCCGCCGAGCAGCCGTGCGTAGAGCGGCTTGCCGCCTTCGCGCCACGCGAAGCGCACCGCCTGCTCGTCGCTCGTGCCGACCGCGCGAACGGTGCGATGCCAGCGGTCGTCCAGGCGGACGCCGCGCTCGGTGACGGCGCGTTCGGCGATTTCGAGCGCGCGGTCGCGCGAGATCACGAGCCCCGGCGCGTCGTACGGCTCGACGAGCCGCACGGCGAGGCCGGCGAGGCCCACGGCGGCGAACAACAGCAGCACCGCGTTCTCGCGGCGCGACCGCGCAGCGAAGACCGGCGTCGCGGTCGGGTCGGGGCTCTCGGGCACGCGGACGTCGGGCGGCGCGCGAGCGATCGTCGCGGCGTTCGCGGCGGCGTTGCGCTCGCTGTCCGGCAGGTCGACCAGCCCACCGGCGCGCACGCGCTGCACGACCGGCACGATCAGCGGCACCGCGAGAATGCCGATCACCATCGCGCGGTCGAACAGCACGCCCGGCGCGTCGGTGACGAAGAGCGGCAGCGACATCAGCACGAGGTCGAAGCCGAAATGGAACAGCAAGCCGGGGACCAGCCCGTAGCGGAGGTAGACGAGGCCCCAGACCAGCGACGGGACGAAGAGCTCGATCGGCCGTGCATAGGCGGGCTGGCCCGGATAATTCGCGTGCGCGCAACCGAACACGATCGCCTGCAGCACGAGCGCCACCAGGACGAACAGCTTCTCGCGGCCGAAGCGGCGGCCGAGGAGCGCGGCGCCCGCCAGCGGCACGGCGCGGAACAGCGCCTCTTCCATCATCCCGGCCTGCAGCGCCATCGACACCGGCGCGAGCCACGGCTGCGGCCGGCCGAGGATGTTCGGATCGACCAGCGCGTCCGACGGCGACCACCAGCCGAGGTAGCGCTGCACGACGAAGTAGAAGGCCGCGATGAACGCGAGGTCGAACCCGATCCACGCGTAGCCGGCGAGCGTGCGACCCCATACCGCCCGCGAGACGGCCGACGGCGTCCGCCACGTGCGCCAGAGCTGCGGATGGTCGCCGAACGCCAGCCGACCGAGGCCTTCGGCGGTCGCGAACACGACGGTCAGCAGCAGCCAGGTCGCGACGCCGCCGACCAGCGCGCCGCCGATGCGCGTCGCGAGGTGCGTCGACGCCGACGTCGCGGTGTCGTAGCCGAACCAGCTGCCCGCAACCGACGACAGCGCCGCGCCGGTGCCGAGCGCCGCGACGACGCCCGCCCACTTCGCCGCCGGCGCCCAGCGCACCGCCTGGCGCCGCATCAGCCAGACCAGGCCGACCAGGCAGCCGCCGAGGCCGTACAGCAGGCCGGCGGCGATGCTCGCGGCGGCGGCGATGTTGTCGTTGACCGAGCGCATCGTCTCGTAGCGCCGCACGAAGGCTTCGGGGACGTGGATGAAGCGTTGCAGCTGCGTCAGGCGATCGCCGGCGACGACCAGCCGCAACCGATAACGGCCGTCGCCGATCGGCGGTACCGTGCCCGGCAGGCGCTCGTAGACGAACTCGTGGTCGACGCGCTTCCCCGGCCGCGTGACGGCCGATGCGGTCAGCGGCCGGTAGCGCGCGAAGTCGACACCCCAGTCTTGCGCCGCGGCGGCGACCGCGATCGCGCGCGCCGCATCGGTCGACAGCGCCGGACCGGCCTCCGCCTCAGGGACCTTGCTGAAGAAGCTCGACGGCCGCCCGTCCGGCGTGAACGCCACCTGCACCTCGCGCTCGACGCTCGGCCGATAGAGACGGACGCGCCACTTGTAGAGCGTGAACTCGTCGCTCCCCATCAGCGGCTTCAGCGCCGGCTTGCCGCCGCCCTCGAGCTCGACGAACGTCTGGACCGCGGCATCCCCGTCGAAGCTCGCGACCGCCTCGGTCAGGTCCTCGCTCGTCAGGCGCTGCGCGGCCGACAGTGCGCGGGCATCGCGGATCGCGTCGTCGCGCGACATCGCGACCTCGAGGTCGAGGACCGAGAAGGCGTCGCCGAAGTAGCGGAGGACGAGGAAGACCGCGAGGCCCGACGCGATCAGGAGGACGATCCAGGCGGCGGGCTTCTTCAGCAGGGTGGAGGTCACGCGGTCCTTCGGTGGTGCGATTCGACGAGCTCGCAGCATCATAGCGAGCGGGCCCATGCGGCGGCCCGGAGCGGCGCCATCAGGAAGCCGCGCGACCCGAGGCTCGTCAGCGTCACGGCGCCGGCGAGTCGCGCGGCCGCCTGCGACGACAGTCGCATCAGCCGCACGCCGCGCCACGCGACGCGCGGCGCGCCGACCGGGCCGAACAGGCGTCCGGCGCGCTCGTGCAGGTCGCGGACCGCATCGGGCGGCGTGTCGCCGTCCGGAAAACGCGGCTGCGAGCCTTCGCGCGTCGGTCCGAGCAGCAGGCCGGTCGGGTCGCCGCCGGGGCCCTCGTCGAGCGGCACCGCGTAGAGACCGAACGCCATTGCGTGCCGTACCGCCGGCGACGGGAACGCGAGCAGGCTGCCCGGGCGGTACGACGCGTCGTCCGCGTCGCCGCCGTCGAGCAGCGCCGCGCCCCAGGCCCCCGCGGCCCACAGCAGCGTCCGCGACGTGATCCGCCGGCCGTCGACCAGCACCGCCGTCTTCGACACGACGGATGCGACGCGTCCGCTGACCAGTGTCGCGTCGCTCGCCGCGAGCAACGCCGCGAGCAGCGTCGGCGACGCGACCCAGCCGGCATCGTGGAGGAACAGCGCCGGGACCGGCGTCGTGAGGCCGAGCGATGCCGGCGCGGCGGCGTGCCAGTCGAAGCGCAGCCGGTCGCCGATCCGCGCGCGCCAGTACGGCTCGCATGCGACGTCGCCCACGGCGCCGACCAGCGGTCGATGGAGCCCGCGGCCGGCGATGACGTCGTGCCCCCGCGCGCGAAGCGCATCGATCATCGCGAAGCTCGCGGCCATCCCCGCCAGGCCGCCGTCGACGAGCCGTCCGGTCGCGCCGCGGAGCGGGTTGATCAACGCGACCGGCAGGTCGCTCGCGCGATGGGCGCCGTCGTCGACGATCGTGACGCGCCGGCCGGCACGTGCCGCGAACCAGGCGGCGCTGCAACCCGCGATGCCGGCGCCGACGACGAGCACGTCGGCATCGGCGCCCGCGGTCACGACGGCGTCCGCGACGCCGGCGGCTCAGGCGACCCGGCGTCCCGCGTCTGCCGTAACGACTGCGGGACGATACGGCGGGACATGGCTCGAAGAGGCTTCGGTGTCGAACAGGGTCGGGACGATGTCATGAGACTATTCGTCGGTCAATCCGGCGGGACGCGCATCGCTTCGCGATTGCCCGCCCCGGCCTCCCGGCGACACGTCTCGACGCCTGGTTTTCGGCCGTCGTGGATCGACACTCAAGATAAAGGGTAGCAATGACCGTCAAGATCGGCATCAACGGCTTCGGACGGATCGGACGCATGGTGTTCCGCGCTGCGATCAAGAACTTCGACGACATCGAGATCGTCGCGATCAACGACCTGCTCGAGCCTGAGTACCTCGCGTACATGCTGACCTACGACTCGGTGCATGGACGCTTCGACGGCC
>CAXTDA010000391.1:0-215 GCA_964242935.1 uncultured Burkholderiaceae bacterium
GCGCGGTCGCGCTCGGGACCGGCAACGTCGGCGTGCGGGCCGCCGGCGAGGCGTTGGTTGCCGGTGAGGGCGCTGCGGGCTCGACCCTCCCCTTGATGATCTCGTAGGCCGACTCGCGGTCGACCGCGGCCTCGTACACACCGGCCACGATCGACGACGCGATCAGCGCCCGACGTTCGGCGTCGTCGATGGCCCCGATCTGCCCGCCCGGCGGC
>CAXTDA010000391.1:250-4112 GCA_964242935.1 uncultured Burkholderiaceae bacterium
GTGATCGCCGCCTCGATGTCGAGCCCGGGGTTCGGGCGCATCGTGGTCGCCGCCGACTTGACCGCCTTCTGGTCGCGCGGCGTGAACGCGCGAAGCGCGTGCTGCACGCGGTTGCCGAGCTGCCCGAGCACCGTGTCGGGCACGTCGAGCGGGTTCTGCGTGACGAAGTAGATGCCGACGCCCTTCGAGCGCACGAGGCGCACCACCTGCTCGATCTTCTCCAGCAGCGGCTTCGGCGCGTCGGTGAACAGCAGGTGCGCCTCGTCGAAGAAGAACACGAGCTTCGGCTTGTCGGGGTCGCCGATCTCGGGCAGCTTCTCGAACAGCTCCGACAGCAGCCAGAGCAGGAACGTCGCGTACAGCTTCGGCGCGTTCATCAGCTGGTCCGCGACCAGCAGGTTGACCATGCCGTGCCCCTTCTCGTCGGTCTGCATCAGGTCGTCGAGGTTCAGCATCGGCTCGCCGAAGAAGCGGTCGGCACCCTGCATCTCGATCGCCTGCAGGCCGCGCTGGATCGCCCCGATCGACGCGGCCGAGATGTTGCCGTACTGGGTCTGGAACGTCGCCGCGTTGCTGCCGACGTAGTTCAGCATCGCGCGCAGATCCTTCGCGTCGAGCAGCAGCAACCCGTTGTCGTCGGCGATCTTGAAGACCAGGTTCAACACGCCTTCCTGCGTGTCGTTCAGGTTCAGCATCCGCGCGAGCAGCAGCGGCCCCATGTCCGAGACGGTCGCGCGAAGCGGATGGCCCTTCTGCCCGAACACGTCCCAGAACGTCACCGTGCACGACGCGAACGTCGGCGGGTCGAGCGAGAGGCTCTTCAGGCGTGCGTCGAACCTGGTCGACGACGCGCCGGCCGTCGCGATTCCCGACAGGTCGCCCTTGACGTCGGCGGCGAAGACCGGCACGCCGAGCTTCGAAAACCGTTCGGCGAGCAGCTGCAGCGTCACCGTCTTGCCGGTGCCGGTCGCGCCGGTGATCAGGCCGTGACGATTGGCGAGCGCGGGCAGGATGCCGCACGGGGCGGCGTCGCCGGGACCCGCCGTTTCGGGGGCGGCGATGGGGAGTGCGTCGAGCATGTCGGAGGTCCTCGGCGTGTGGGCCGGCTGGTCGCGGCCGAGGATCGCAGGGTCGTGCGTGATAAAATTTGCGCCCCTCGAAAGCCAGCGATTCTAAGGCGAGGTAGAGGCGAGGCGGGCGCTCCGGAAGAATTAGACACGCGGCGGCTTCGCCGCAAGAGACCAAGGCATGGCCGGACATTCCAAGTGGGCGAACATCCAGCACCGCAAGGGTCGCCAGGATGAGAAGCGCGGGCGCATCTGGACGCGGCTCATCAAGGAGATCGCGGTCGCGGCCCGGCTCGGCGGCGGCGACGTCGCCACGAACCCGCGGCTTCGGCTCGCGATCGACAAGGCCAAGGAACAGAACATGCCGGCCGACAACATCAAGCGCGCGGTCGATCGCGGGTCGGGCGCGCTCGACGGCGTCGCGTACGAGGAGATCCGCTACGAGGGCTACGGCATCCACGGCGCCGCGGTGATCGTCGACTGCATGACCGACAACAAGGTGCGCACGGTCGCCGACGTGCGCCACGCGTTCTCGAAGTTCGGCGGCAACCTCGGCACCGACGGGTCGGTCGCGTTCCTGTTCAAGCACTGCGGACAGCTGCTGTTCGCGCCGGGAACGTCCGAAGATCGCGTGATGGAGATCGCGCTCGAGGCCGGCGCGGACGACGTCGCGACCGACGACGAGGGCGGCGTCGAGGTCGTCGCCGAGCCGCACGACTTCGCGACCGTCAAGGAAGCCTTCGACAAGGCAGGCCTGAAGGCGGACGTCGCCGAGATCGTCATGAAGCCGCTGAACGAGGTCGTCTTCACCGGCGACGATGCGGTGAAGATGCAGAAGCTGATCGATGCGCTCGAAAGCCTCGACGATGTGCAGGAGGTCTACACCTCCGCGGTGATCGCGGCCTGATTCCGCAAGGGTCCACTCTTGAAGATCCTCGTCGTCGGCTCGGGCGGCCGTGAACATGCGCTTGCGTGGAAGCTCGCCCAGTCGCCGCGCGTGCAGCGCGTCCACGTCGCCCCGGGCAACGGCGGCACCGCCCTCGACAAGCGCCTCCGCAACTTCCCGAGCAGCGACCCGCGCGTCCTCGCGGCGTTCGTCGAACGCGAGAAGATCGGCCTGACCGTGGTCGGTCCCGACGCCGCGCTCGCCGACGGCATCGTCGACCTGTTCCAGTCGATGAACCTGCGCATCTTCGGGCCGACGCGCGCCGCGGCCGAGCTCGAATGGTCGAAGGACTTCGCGAAGTCGTTCATGGAACGCCATCGCATCCCGACCGCGCCGTACCGCACGTTCGACGACGCGGCCGCCGCGCATGCGCACGTCGACGCCGAATTCGCGGCGCGACCGACGACGCCGGTCGTCGTCAAGGCCGACGGGCTCGCCGCGGGAAAAGGCGTCGTCGTCGCGGCGGATGCCGACGAGGCGCATCGCGCGGTCGATCGCTGGTTGCCCGCCGGTTCGGGCGGCGCGCGCCTCGTGATCGAGGGTTTCCTCGACGGCGAGGAGGCGAGCTTCTTCCTGGTCTGCGACGGCCGCACCGCGTTGCCGTTCGCGACCGCGCAGGACCACAAGCGCCTCCTCGACGGCGACCTCGGACCGAACACCGGCGGCATGGGCGCCTACTCGCCGGCGGCGGTCGTCACACCCGGCGTCCATGCCCGCGTGATGCAGCAGATCGTGCGGCCGACCATCGCGGGCATGGCCGCGGAGGGGCGACCGTTCACCGGCTTCCTGTACGTGGGGCTGATGATCGATGCGCAGGGCCAGCCGCGCGTCGTCGAGTACAACGTGCGGATGGGCGACCCCGAGACCCAGTCGATCGTGCCGCGGATGAAGTCCGACCTGCTGCCGGTGCTCGAAGGCGCGCTCGCCGCGCGGCTCGACCGGGTCGAGATCGACTGGGACCGGCGGACCGCGCTGACGGTCGTGCTTGCGGCCGACGGCTACCCCGACACGCCGCGGAAGGGCGATGCGATCCACGGGCTGCCGCGGACCGAGAGCGACGACGCGATCGTGTTCCACGCCGGCACCGCGGAGAAGGACGGCACGATCGTCACCGACGGCGGCCGCGTGCTCGGCGTGACGGCGCTCGGCGACAGCGTGCGGATGGCGCAGAAGCGCGCGTACGGGCTGGCCGCGGAAATCGACTTCGCCGGGATGCGGTTCCGCCGCGACATCGGCTGGCGTGCGGCCGCGCGGCGCTGACCGGCGATGATGCCGACCGCGTCGCCCGCGACGATCGATGCCGACGCGGTCGAGCGCTACCTGCGCGGGCTGCAGCGGCGCATCGTCGCGGCCGTGGAAGCGGTGGACGGCGGTCGCTTCGCCGACGACCCGTGGCGGAAGTCGGAAGGCGAGGCGCTCGGCGGCGAAGGCATCACGTGCATCCTCGAGGGCGGCGCGGTGATCGAGCGCGGCGGCGTCGGCTTCTCGAAGGTCACGGGCGGGCGCATGCCGCCGTCGGCGACGCAGAGCCGGCCCGAACTCGCCGGTCGGGGCTTCGAGGCGCTCGGCGTGTCGCTCGTCCTGCATCCGCGCAACCCGCATGCGCCGACCGTGCACCTCAACGTGCGCTTCTTCATCGCGAGGAAGATCGACGGCGCCGGGGTCGACGGCAACGCGCCCGACGTGTGGTGGTTCGGCGGTGGCATGGACCTGACGCCGTCGTACGGCTACGACGACGATGCGGCGCACTTCCATCGCACCTGCCGCGACGCGCTCGCGCCGTTCGGCGACGACCTGCATCCGCGCTTCAAGGACTGGTGCGACCGCTACTTCCTGCTCAAGCATCGGC
>CAXTDA010000392.1:0-4093 GCA_964242935.1 uncultured Burkholderiaceae bacterium
GCCACAAGGAGCAGCGCGAGCTGGCGGCGCTGCCCGCGACCATCTCGGCGCTCGAGGCCGAGCAGGCCGGCATCGCGGCGCGACTGGTCGAGCTCTACCGCACCGATCGCGCCGCGGCGGCCCGGCTGCGGCAGCGCGCGAGCGAGATCGATTCCGAGCTGGCCGTCGCGATGGCGCGTTGGGAAGCGCTGGAGCAGCTCGCCGCCGATGCCTGACCGACGGGCGAGCGCGACGCTGCCTTATTTTTCACCATCGGTCACGGAGCCGCGCCAGGCGGCGGTCTACGCCGTTCGGGGCATGGCTTTTCCACAGAAAGTGGGGATAAGTCCGACACCCGTCGCGAACCTTCACGAACGGCGGCGCCGGCGATGAGACCGATCGTCCCGAAGCGCGCCGCGCCGTATTCCGAAGCGTCGATCAAGGTGCTGAAGGGGCTCGAGCCGGTCCGCCAGCGCCCCGGCATGTACACGCGGACGGAGCATCCGCTGCACATCGTCCAGGAGGTCGTCGACAACGCGGCCGACGAGGCGCTCGGCGGCCATGCGACGCGGATCGACGTGACGATAACGGGCGACGGGCGCGTCGTCGTGGAGGACGACGGCCGCGGCATCCCGGTCGGGCTGCATCCCGACGAGGGCGTGCCGGTGGTCGAGATCGTCTTCACGCGGCTGCATGCGGGCGGCAAGTTCGACAAGGGCAGCGGCGGCGCCTACGCGTTCTCGGGCGGCCTCCACGGCGTCGGCGTGTCGGTGACGAACGCGTTGTCGAAGAGCCTCGAGGTCACGGTGTACCGCGACGGCGGCGTCCACACGATCGGCTTCGCGAACGGCGACGTCGTCGCGCCGTTGTCGTCGCGCCCGTTGGCGCGGGCGGACGACCGCGGCGTGCGCAGCACCGGCACGCGCGTGACGATGCGTCCCGACCCGAAGTACTTCGATCACGAGGCGATCCCGTTCGCCGACCTGCAGCGGCTGCTGCGAAGCAAGGCCGTGCTGCTGCCGGGCGCGACCGTCACGCTGACCGATGCCCGGTCGAAGACGAAGGAGCCGACGGTCGAGCGTTGGCACTACGCCGAGGGCCTCCGCGGCTATCTCGTCGACGCGCTCGCGCAGTCCGGTGCCGGCGACCCGCTGCTTCCGCTCTACGAAGGCGGCCAGCACTCGGCCGGCACCGACGGCTTCGCCGAAGGCGAGGGCGCGGACTGGGTCGTCGCGTGGACCGACGAAGGGGCGCTGCTCCGCGAGTCGTACGTCAACCTGATCCCGACGCCGGCCGGCGGCACGCACGAGGCCGGGCTCCGCGAAGGGCTGTTCGACGCGGTCAAGAGCTTCATCGACCTGCACGGCCTGCTGCCGAAGGGCGTCCGCCTGCTGCCCGAGGACGTCTTCGCGCGCGTGTCGTTCGTGCTGTCGGCGAAGGTGCTCGACCCGCAGTTCCAGGGTCAGATCAAGGAACGCCTCAACAGCCGCGACGCCGTGCGCCTGGTCGCGAACTACGCGCGGCCCGGCCTCGAGCTGTGGCTGAACCAGCACGTCGACCAGGGCCGGAAGCTCGCCGACCTCGTGATCCGCCAGGCGCAGACGCGCCAGCGCTCGGCGCAGAAGGTCGAGAAGAGGAAGAGCTCGGGGGTCGCGGTGCTGCCCGGCAAGCTGACCGATTGCGAGTCGACCGATCTGGCGCGAAACGAGGTGTTCCTCGTCGAAGGCGACTCGGCCGGTGGCTCCGCGAAGATGGGTCGCGACAAGGTCTTCCAGGCGATCCTGCCGCTTCGCGGCAAGGTGCTGAACGCATGGGAGACCGAGCGCGACCGCCTGTTCGCGAACAACGAGATCCACGACATCGCGGTCGCGATCGGCGTCGACCCGCACGGGCCGGAGGACGCGGTCGACTTGGGGTTGCTGCGTTACGGCAAGGTCTGCATCCTGTCCGATGCCGACGTCGACGGCTCGCATATCCAGGTGCTGCTGTTGACGCTGTTCTACCGCCACTTCCCGAAGCTGATCGCCGGCGGCCACCTGTACGTCGCGCGGCCGCCGCTCTATCGCGTCGACACCGTCGCGCGCGGCAAGCGGCCCGCGCAGAAGCTGTACGCGCTCGACGAAGGCGAGCTCGAGGCGATCCAGGACCGGTTGACGAAGGAAGCCGGGGGCGCGGGCAAGCCGACGTGGAGCATCTCGCGCTTCAAGGGCCTGGGCGAGATGAGCGCCGAGCAGTTGTGGGAGACGACGATGAACCCGGACACCCGGCGGCTGTCGCAGGTGACCCTCGGTGCGCTCGACCGCCCTGCGACGACGGCGCGGATGAACATGTTGATGGGGAAGGGCGAGGCCGCGGCGCGAAAGAGCTGGCTCGAGGAGCACGGCAACGAGGTGGAGGCGGACGTCTAGCGTTTTGCTATACTTGTATGACATTCACGCCAAGAGGTGCTCGATGCTAGCCGTCCGCCTGCCTGAAGAGCTGGAAGCACGACTGGAATATCTCGCCGCCACGACCGGCCGTCCGAAGTCCTACTACGTGCGTGAAGCACTGGCCGAATACATCGGCGACCTCGAGGATCACTATCTCGCCGAACAGCGAGTCCGCAAGTTCGGCGACGGGGAGGGCATTCCGCTCGACGCGTTGATGAAGAAGTATGGTCTGGCGGGTTGAGTTCCTGCCGTCGGCCGAGAAGGAACTCGCCGAACTCGATCGACCGGTCGCACAGCGCATCCTCGCATTCCTCGACCAGCGGGTTCGTTCGGCCGACGATCCCCGGACGATCGGGCAGGCCCTATCCGGCGATCGGTTGGGCCACTTCTGGAAATATCGCGTGGGCGACTACCGTCTGATCGTCGCCATCGAGGACCGGCGCGTCCTTGTCTCCGTGGTTCGCATCTCGCATCGAAGCGCCGTCTATCGCACCCGATAGCTGTCCGTCGACCGCCTCATATCCAAAAAATGCCGTGTACATCGACATCAACGACAGCCGCCTTTTCTTCGACGTCGCCGGTCCCGCCCTGCGGCCGCGCGACGGCGTGCTCGCGGAAGTCCCGACGCTGCTGCTGCTGCACGGCGGCCCCGGCTCCGACCACAGCGCGGTGAAGGCGCCGCTGCTGTCGCTCGCCGACCGCTATCAGCTGGTGTGGATCGACCATCGCGGCAACGGGCGGTCCGCGCAGAGCGATCCGTCGCACTGGACGCTCGACCAGTGGGCCGACGACGTCAAGGTGTTCTGCGACACGCTCGGCATCGTGCGGCCGATCGTGCTCGGGCAGTCGTTCGGCGGCACGGTCGCGCAGTTCTACGGCGCGAAGTATCCGAAGCACGCGTCGAAGCTGATCCTGTCGTCGATCGGCGCACGCTGGGACTTCGAGATGTCGATGCGGCGCTTCGCGGAGCGCGCCGGTTCGGAAGCCGAGCGCGTCGCGCGCGACTTCTGGGGCCGCATGGACCACGACGACGTGGTCGCTTATCGCCGCGTCTGCCTGCCGTTGTACGCGGCGACCGCGAGCATCGAGGACGCCCGGAAGATGGTGCTCAACAAGGAGGACGTGATGCGCCACTTCCTCGCGCCATCGGGCTTCTTCCAGCGGATGGACCTGCGGGCGTCGGTCGCATCGATCACGGTGCCGACGCTGGTCCTGGCCGGCCGCGAGGACCCGGTGATCCCGTGGGAACTGTCGGAAGAGCTGGCGGCATCGCTGAGCGGCTCGCCGACGCCGGCGGACCGGCGCTTCGTCTGCCTCGACGGCTGCGGGCACGGGGTCTGGCGCGACGAGCCCGACGAATCGCTCGAGGTCATCCGGCGCTTCATCGATCGCGACGAGCCGTGATGACGCTTCGTTCGCGCGTGGCGGTCGGCTGCCTCGTCGTCGTCGCGACGATGGGCACCGCGTCGGCGGATATCTACGGCTACCTCGACGCGAACGACACGCTGCATCTCGCGACCGAGAAGCTCGACGAGCGCTACACGCTGTTCGTCAAAGGCGGCGAAGGCAGTGTCGCGGCGAAGGTGGTGCGGCCCGAAGCGGCGGCGCCGCCGGACCAGGCGCTGATGAAGACGCGCCTCTTCCAGCGGCTCGTCGACCATCCGAACATCGCGAAGTACGACGCG
>CAXTDA010000393.1:0-4093 GCA_964242935.1 uncultured Burkholderiaceae bacterium
CTGGCTCGGCGAACCGCTCGATCGCGAAGCGCAGGCCTTCGGCATCCGGCGAATCCGGCTCTGGCTCGACGGCGCGTTGCGTTATGTACCGTTCGCCGCGTTGTGGGACGGCCGGCACTACCTGGTCGAGCGTTACGAGTTCTCGTATCGGCTCGCGGAGTCGTCCGCGGCCGACGCAGCGCCGACGGCGCGCAGTGCGACGCCGGTCCCCAGGACGATGCTCGCCTTCGGCGTCACGAAACCGTTCGAAGGGCTCGCGGCGTTACCGGGCGTCGGAGACGAGCTTTGTGCGATCGTCGACGGACCGGTAACGGGGTTGGACGGCAGTGCCGACTGCGCGAGAGGCGGGCGGGCGCGCGGGACGTTCGCCGGTGCGGGATTCGCGAACGCGTTCTTCACCGAAGAACGGCTGCGGTCCTCGGTCGCCGCACAAGCGTCGGTCGCACCTCGATCGCTCGCGATGGTCCACCTCGGGACGCACCTGTCGCTTCGACCGGGCAACATCGAGAAGTCCTGGTTGCTGCTCGGGGACGGCAGCCATCTGTCGCTGGCGGCGTTGCAATCGATGGACTTCCATGCAGCGGACCTCGTGACCCTGTCCGCCTGCCAGAGCGGCATGGCGGGCGCGTCGGGCGACGACGGGCGCGAGATCGAAGGGCTGCCGACCCTGCTCCATCGAAGCGGCGCAAAGACCGTGATCTCGAGCCTGTGGCGGATCGACGACCGCAGCACGGCGCGCCTGATGCGGACGTTCTACGGGGACCTCCGATCGTCGGGAGCCGGCGTCGCCGCGGCACTGCGAAGCGCCCAGATCGGACTGATGCGGTGGGACGGTCGGGCCCGTGTGTCGCCCTACTACTGGGCCGCTTTCGTGCCGAGCTCGGCGGCCGACTGACGGCCTCGATCTCGAGGCGCAAAAAAAAGGCCGGGTGACGACCCGGCCGTTCTCCTGGCAATGGAGTTCCAGTCAGAAGAAGCTCGACATCGCATAAGCGGTCTTGTTGAACATCGGCTCCTGTGCCTCGGCGAGGTCCAGGTTTGCCTTGTTCGCCGTCGTGACGATTCGGGTGCGGTACTCCTTCTTGTCGACCACTTCCGAGAACCGTTGCTGGCTCGATCCGGCATCCGACAACTTGTTATCAATTTGCGAGTCCTTGCGGCCGGTCACGCCCTTTGCGACTCTCTCCTTGATCGACACGTCGGCGACGAGCATGTAGGTCACGTCGTGGACGAGGCTGTTTCCGACCACCGATGCACCCCCAGCGAGAAGACCGCCGGCGAGCGCGCCGTTCGCCGCTCCGCGACCGGAGTAGCCGTAGCGGCCGCGATCCGCGCCGATCGCGGCACCGAGCGCCGCACCGGCGGCCGCGTCGCCTCCCACGTAGCCTTGCGACAGCGCGGCGTGTGCGGCATCGGGGCTCGCCTTCTCGAGACTGAGGACATAGACGAGCATTTGGAAGTGCGCCTGGTTCGGGTCGTCGACGATCACGTAGCCGTCCTCGTTGCCCGCGAACTGGGTCTTCACGTACTTGCTGAACGACCTGCGATCGAATTCGGCGACGGCGCTGCGCACGTCGACGTAGACGGTGCGGTTCGGCCGCGCGACCGCGTCGACGAAGATCGCGGTGCTGGTTTTCGTTTGTACGTCGAGATCCTTTTTGCTCAAGGAAACGGCGGCCGCCGCGCACCCGCCGAGCAGCACCGCCGACATCGCGCAGGCGGCGATGGTCATCGAGTAGTTTCGAGTCGAATTCATTTGCTTTTACTCCCGGATGATTGAATCAGGAAAGAGGAAGGCCGGTCGAGAAGAAGAGCAGGCTGCTCGTCAACGCCAGTAGCGTCCGTAGTAGTGGTGGTAATAGACGCAATTGCGGTAGTCGTTGTAGTAGTAATGGCGGTACGAGGTGAGATTGGCGCAGGTCCAGCCGGGCGCCCAGTAGGTCGGTGGCTGGACGACGGGGGGAATTCCCGACTTCTTCGCTTCTTCCGCATACGCTTCGGCTTTCTTGATGTCGCCGGCATTGAATGCGCTCGACATGACTTGCTGATTCAATTGCTTTTGCATTTCTTCTCGCGCCTTGTCGTCGTCGGCATGCGCGGACGCGGCCAGGCAGGCGATCGCGGCGAAACGGAGCAGCTTTTTCATGAGCATCGATCCTCGTGAGCAGAGGTACACGCTGGAAAGACGCGCTCGAATGCGATTCGTCAGGGTCTTCGCGCACGACGACCGATCCGGATAAGGCGCTCGCTGCCGGTTTCCGTCTTGCCGTCGTCGAGCTGCGTCGCTCGGCGACCTGGAGCGTCGCCGGCAGTGGGCCACCGATACTCATTGACCCCCGTTGCCCGCTATCGGAACATCCTGACCGGCCAAACCGACAACGTTGGCCGCAGAGGCGGACCGACCGCCCGAGACGAACTTCGACGACTCAACGAACAGGGAGCGATGCCATGACAGCGAACGTGCGGTTGCTGACGATTTCGACGATGCTCGTGCTTGCGGGATGCGCGGGAGGCGGTGGCGGAACGTCGTCCACGACCAGTACACCCGCGCCGGCCACGAGCGCGAACAAGGGGGTTCCGCCCGGCATGAATGCGAACGGCGAGGTGGTCGATGCCTCGAAGGTCGAAGGCGGCAGCGGCACGAAGGTGAAGGGGATCAACGACACCGAAGGCGAGATCACCGGGAAGCCGGTGCCGAACTCGAAGTTCGCCCAGCTGAAGATCGGCATGGGCATGAAGCAGGTCACCGACCTCGCCGGGCAGCCGACCGACCAGGGCGCCTACATCACCGGCAAGGCCTTCATCCCGTTCTATTTCGGCGGCGACCGCCACCGCTACGAGCTGGTCTACAAGGGCCAGGGGCGGCTGATCTTCGCCGGCGGCGGCATGGGCGACTTCACGAGCGGCACGCTGATTTGGATCATCCACTCCGCCAGCGAAGGCGGTTATCGCTAGCGCGATCGGTGATGCCGCTCGGGCCGGGCGGCATCGCGATCAGACGTGCACGAGCGCCAGCACGCCGAGCAGGCCGCCGCAAGCGGCCACGCCGTACACGCCCCACTGCAGCCAGTCGCGCCGCGTCAATAGCGCGATCGCCGACAGCGCGATCGCGATCTGCAGGAAGGTGGTGGCCTGCGCCCAGCGGTGATGCTGGTGCATCAGCGCGTCCGACTGCGCGTCGAAGCGCTTCGACTCGGCCTCGAGCTTCTCGGCGGCCTGCTGGATCTCGGTCTTCTCGCCCTTGTAACGCGACGCCTCGGTGCGGTACGCCTCTTGCCGGTCCGCGACGACGAGGACCGACGCGAGTTCTGCCAGGTTCTGCTTGTTGCTCTTCGCCTGGTAATAGTTCCACTGGTTCGCGGCCTCGGTCTTCCGGATCGCCGCGTCGTTCTTCGCGAGCTGCGCCCCGGCCTGCGTCGCGCCGCCCTCGTACGAGAACAGCGCACCGATGGTCGCGAGGATCGCGGTGGTCACCGCGATGCGGCCCGAGAAGCGGTCGGTCGCGCCGTGCTCGGCGGCATGTTCGAGCTGATGGTCGTGCGGGCCATGGACGTGGAAGCTGTCGCTCGGCATTGGCGGTGTCCTTCGATCGGGCGCTAGCGGGCGCCCGCGCGTCGCGCATAGTGCACGAAGGCGAACGGCAGCGCCTCGGGACCGCCGGTGTCCTGCGGCTCGCGCGCGGTCTCGACCCACTCCGCGGCGTCGAACGCGGGTATGAACGTATCGCCGGCGATGTCGCGGTCGATCTCGGTCACGACCGCCGCGTCGGCGACCCGGAGCGCATCGACGAAGAGTTGCGCGCCGCCGATCACGAAGAGATCGCTCGCCTCGCGGCAGCGTTCGATCGCGGCGGCCAGCGACCCGACCGCCTCGGCGCCATCCCCATGCCAGGCCGGGTCGCGCGTGACGACGAGGTTGCGGCGGCCGGGCAGCGGTCGGCCGATCGACTCCCACGTCTTCCGTCCCATCACGATCGGATGGCCCATCGTCGTGCGCTTGAAGTGCGCGAGGTCCTCCGGCAATCGCCACGGCAGCGCGTTGTCGCGGCCGATGACGCCGTTCCGGGCCCGCGCGACGATCAGCGAGATCTTCA
>CAXTDA010000394.1:0-4087 GCA_964242935.1 uncultured Burkholderiaceae bacterium
GTCCGAGATGCCGCTCGAACCGTCACCGGGGCGCGGCGGCGCGCGCGAGCCGATCCGGCCAGCCGGCGAGTCGATGCCGGGTCGCTTGTTCGCGCAGTCGCGCGCAACCAGTTTCCGTCTCGCTTCGAGCAGCTTCCGCGTTCGAGGGGTGATCATCGGACAGGATCCCCTCGTCAAGGGCCTCGAAGTGCAGGACATCCGCTGGTCGATCCAGCCGGCGAATGCGACAACGCCGACGCGCGTCCGGATCGAGCTCCTTGTCGCGTCCGAATGGGTGGACGCCGGGACCTTCGACGCCGCGGTCGTCAACCAGGCGCTCCGCTATGCGGCGGATCGCCGTGTGATCGCCACGACCATCACGCCCGGGGACGGGGAGATCGTCGGTCGCGCGACCTACCTGCACCCGGCCCTGATCGACACGCCGCTCGGTTGCAGGATCGTCGAGGTGGACCGCCTCATCGATACTTTCACCTTCCGTGCCGAGGGGACGCCCCCGCAACCGGACATCCGGGTCCTCGAGTCGGACCGTCGGCAGATGAGCCTGTGGATGGCCGGGATCGGTCTGGTCGAGCGTCTGACCTCGGTTCAGGAGCGATGCCCGGTCGACAAGGTCGACGCGTTGTTGCGGGCAAAAAAGTTTCGGTCGGTTTCGTTCAGTCCGGATCTGAATCGTGCGCTCACCGCATTCGAAGAGGCCAGAGAACGGGAGCGTCCCGGCTCGACGAAGCTGCTCAAGGCGGCGGACGCCTGTGCTTCGGGCCCCTTGGAATCGATGGCCAAATGCATGTGCGCCGCAGCGACCGAGCGGCCGACGAGTGCCGGATACTGGATGCCGGAAGACCACACGTCGCAGTTCCGCGAGCGCTCCGAAGCACTTGATACGACGATGAACTGGCTCAAGAGGACCGGCGACCGACTCGGGCACGTCGACCTGTGGGTGCACACGACCTTCGCGTTGCATGATCGCCGAGGGGATGCCGACGAAAGCACGGCGGTTGCGCTCGACTTCCCCGCTGCCGAACTATCGGCGCTCCGCGGCGCCACGGGGCGAAGCTTGCCAGCGTACGTCAATCAACGACTGCGCAGCCCGAGTTACGACGATTTCATGGCGCCGATCGAGGACTTCATCATCGTTCAACGCCTGATGCGCGCTGGACTTGGCGGCCAGTTCGGTTCGCAGTTCCCGACGCCGAAGCTGATCACGCTGGAGCGCTCGACGCGCTCGTTCGTGCCGGGTCAAGTGACGATCCGCTGGGAACCCGCGAGCGACGAGAAGAAGCTCGAGCGAACGCTCGAAGAGACCAAGACCACCGCCCTCAACACATTCGTCTCATGGCGTGATGACACGGTGTCGAGAAGCGTTCGCAAACAGCCGGCTTGCGACTCGGTATCGAAGTGATGGCACTTCGGATGACCTCCACTCGGTGAAAGCCTCGGAGTTCCACGGGTGAGAACAGCCTGCCGGTGCTGTTCGACGAAGCACCTGCGAGCAAGTCGGCACTGGTCGACCTGCTGGACGCGATACAACCCTATAAGGAGTTGATCGTTATCGTCTTCGGCGTGATCGGTGGCGGCATCGCAGTCAAGGAATACATTGCGACGAAGGAGGAAGTAAAGATCCTGACTTGCCAGGCTCAGTACGGCAGAGAAATGCTCGAAAATCGCATGGCAATGCAGCAAGCGAAATCGGAGATGAATGACTATGATCAAAAACTGCATCCATTCGGAAGTGGATTCCAAAGCGGTCGGCAATCAGAACGTATCAACAAGAGCCAATCTCGATTTGGCGAAGGAAGACTTCAGGAAGGCGCGGGACGCTGAAAACAATGCCAGGAACATATGATTTCCAACAAATGCCCCGAGATGGTTCGGAACAAGGAATTCATAGAACCACAAGACGAACCCGCGCCTCGGCGGGCCGCCGACCGATCGAATCAGCGCTGGCCAGTCGCCGCGTGGTCGAACAGGTCCTTGAATTCTCGCGGCTGCGAGCGCCAGTACTGCTTCGGTGCCGACACCGTGGCGCCGAGCTTCGCGGCGGCGTGCCACGGCCAGCGCGGGTCGTACAGCATCGCGCGCGCCATCGCGACCGCGTCGGCCTCGCCGTCCGCGACGATCGCCTCGGCCTGCTCGGCCTCGGTGATCAGGCCGACCGCGATCGTCGGTAGGCCGACCTCCGCCTTCACGCGCTGCGCGAACGGCACCTGGTAGCCGGGCCGGAGCGGAATCGCCTGCTGCGGCGACACGCCGCCGCTCGACACGTCGATCGCGGCGCAGCCGTGCGCCTTCAGGACCTTCGCGAGGGCCACCGTCGAATCGAGGTCCCAGCCGCCGTCGACCCAGTCGCTCGCCGAGACGCGCACCCAGACCGGCCGTTCGGCGGGGAAGTGCCCGCGCACCACGTCGAACAGTTCGACGACGAAGCGCATGCGGTTCTCGAGACTCCCGCCGTACGCGTCGGTGCGCCGGTTCGCGAGCGGCGAGAGGAACTGGTGGAGCAGGTAGCCGTGCGCCGCATGGAGTTCGATGCCGTCGAAGCCGAGTCGTGCGGCGCGCTTCGTCGTCTCGGCGAACTGCTCGCGGATGCGCGCGAGTCCGTCGTCGTCGAGCGCGAGCGGGGCATCCTCGCCCGCGGCATGCGGCACCGCCGACGGCGCGACCGCGGTCCACGCATCCGTGGTGCCGAGCGGGATCTGCGAGCCGCCGTCCCACGGCGCGCGGCTCGACGCCTTCCGGCCCGCGTGTGCGAGCTGGATCGCGACCTTGATCGGCGCGTTCGCGCGGATCGCCGCGAGCACCCGCGCGAGGCCGGCCTCGTTCGCGTCCGAGTACAGGCCGAGGTCGCCCGGCGTGATGCGCGCCTCGGGCGACACGGCGGTCGCCTCGACGATCAGCAGTCCGGCACCGGACAGCGCGAGGTGGCCGAGATGGATCAGGTGCCAGTCGCCCGGCGTGCCTTCGTTCGCGGAGTACTGGCACATCGGCGCGACGACGATGCGGTTGTCGAGGTGCATCCCGCCGATGACGAGCGGTTCGAAGAGACGGCTCATGGCATTCCCGTTGGATCCGGCGCAGCAGCGCGCCGCTACGGTCGATTCTAAGGCTCGACGCGACGTGCCGCGACGGGTCCCTTCGGACGTCGACCGAAGGCGACCTCCCGCACATCCGAGCGAGCCGCGCGTGTTTTCGGCTAACTTGCGGGCATGCTTGTGCGCATGCGCCGCCACCTTCCCCGCCGATCGACGACCTCGGAGCGCGCAGTCCCTCGATGAGCTTCGTCGACCGCTTCCAGCCGACCTTCGTCGACCGCCTCGCCGGCCGCTTCGCCGATCGCAGCACGGTGTGGCGCGACCGGGCGCCGGTCCGCGAGGAGCTGTTCGGCGTCGAGCGGCTCGAACAGCACGCGCGCACCCTCGCCGAGGCGCAGGCGGTCACGAAGCGGCCGCCGCGCGTGTCGTCGCTGCACGCGCGGCTCGACGACAACGCCTCCGTGCTGCTGGCCGCGTACCGCGCGAGCGCGATCGAGCAGGAGAGTGGCCGCACCGCGGTGCCGGCCGCCGAGTGGCTGCTCGACAACTACCATCTCGTCGAGGAGCAGGTCCGCGAGGCGCGCGACCATCTGCCGCCCGGCTTCTATCGCCAGCTGCCGAAGCTCGCCGCCGGTCCGTTCGCCGGCTATCCGCGCGTCTTCGGCATCGCGTGGGCCTACGTCGCGCATACCGACAGCCACTTCGATCCCGAGGTGCTGCGGCGTTACCTCGATGCCTACCAGTCGGTGCAGCCGCTCACGATCGGCGAGTTGTGGGCCGTCGCGATCACGCTGCGCATCGTGCTGATCGAGAACCTGCGGCGCCTCGCCGACCAGATCACGATCGCGCGCGGCGAGCGGCGCGACGCCGAGGCGCTCGCCGAGAAGCTGCTCGCGTCCGGCAACGCGCAGTCGGTGCTCGAGACCGACATCGCCGCGCGCTCGCCGGGGCGGCTGTCGGAGATCTTCGCGGCCGAGCTGACGAAGCGGCTGCGCAACCAGGATCCGATCACGACGCCCGCCCTCGGCTGGCTCGAGGAGCGCCTGCTGCAGCAGGGC
>CAXTDA010000395.1:0-4079 GCA_964242935.1 uncultured Burkholderiaceae bacterium
ACCTGCTGAAGACGGCGGCCGGCGGCAACATCGCGATCGGGCCGATCCTGCTCGGCTGCGCCGCGCCGATCAACATCCTGACGCCGTCGGCGACGGTGCGACGCATCGTCAACCTGGCCGCGTTGACGGTGGTGGAGGCGAACGCGGGGCGCTGAGTGCACGCGGCCGCCGATTCCCGCGTGGCGCCGGCGGTCGGTGGAACACGGCGGCGAACGCGACGTAGATCGCGAAGCCCGTCAGTCCGACGCCCGCCGCTGCCGCGAGCAGCGAACGCTGGTTGAGGAGCTGCAGCGCGTCGGCGGTCGCGCGGTTCGAGACCAGGAACGGCGCACCGGCGCGGCCCTTCCAGACCAGCTTCGCGGCGGGATCGACGCGGCCGCTCCGTCGGAGGCCGCACCGAGGGGCGCTCCGAGCCCCAGCCCAGGCGGACCATCATGGCGAGGTGGCCGATGGTGACGGCGAGCGCCGGGCGCATGAACCGCGGCACCGCGCCGACGAGCGCACGGCGCCAGGAACCCGGCACCCGTTCCGGGCGCATGGGCGCCGGCAGCCTGCTTCGTCAAGGGCCGAGCGTCGATTCCCGCGACGCGATGACCGCCCGGGGCACGCCGCGACCGAAGAGACGCACGAGCTGCCACAGCGTCGCCGGTCGCAGCAGATGCGCGGGCCGCGCTCGGCCGAAGAGACCGTCGACGACCAGCTTCTGAAGCGCCGGTGCGGTCGCGACGCGCGACAGCAGCGCCGGCGTCCGCGACGGCGCGAGCGCGTGCCGCTGCACGGCGCGATACAACCCGAAGCGCCGCGTGAAGCGTCGCGACAGGCGGCGGCGATAGTCCTCGGTGAGCCGATGCGCGCCGTCGTCGTCGAGCGCCGCCGCCCGCCCGGGAAAGTGCCGTGCGAACGCGGCCGCGACGAATTCCGCCGATTCGAGGGCGTAGTCGATCCCCTCGCCGGTGATCGGATTGACGAGTCCCGCGGCCTCGCCGACGACGAGGAGCCGGCCGCGCCCGGCGAAGTCGCGGTGGAAGTCGGTCCGGAGCGGGTAGGCGCGCAGTGGACCGGCGCGCGTCGCGCGCATCAGCATCGGCACCAGCATCGGATGCGTCGCGAGCAGCCTTTCGAGTCGCTGCGCCTGCGGCATCGCGCGGCCGCCGTCGACCGCGTGCGCATCCTGCGCGAACGCACCGCAGCCGATGTTCGCGGACGTCGGCGACGTCGGGAAGATCCAGCCGTAGCCGGGCAGATCGACGCCGTCGAAGAACAGGACCACGCGGTCGGTGAGCCCCTCCACCCCGTCGTAGTAAGCCCGTGCGGCGTGCTCGACCGCAGGCTTCCGGTCGAGAAGGCCGCACGCGCGGAGGAGCTGCGATTCGGCGCCGGTCGCGATCACCACCGCCGACGCGTCGATCACGAGTCCGGTGTCGGCGACGATGCGCGCGCCTCGGTCGATCGCCGAGATGCCGGTCACCTTGGTCGCCTCGAAGTACGTCGGTCCCTCGGCGAGCGCGTGACGCAGCAGCAGGTCGTCGAGGGCAACGCGCGGCAGCACGACCAGATCGGACGGGCCGTCGGTGCGATCGCGTCCGAAGCGGATCGTGAAGTCGACGGCGGCGCCGCTCTCGCCGATGCCGTGGATGTCGACGCCCCGACACGCGAAGCCGGCGGCGGCCACGCGATCGAGCGCGCCGATGCGCTCGAGCACGCGCGTGCCGCGCGGCGTGATGCCGTCGCCGCAGGTCTTGTCGCGCGGGAAGCGCGCCCGGTCGAGCAGCGCGATCTTCAGGCCCTGTCGCGCGAGCAGGCAGGCGGCCGTCGAGCCGGCGGGTCCGGCTCCGACGATGCAGACGTCGAACGACAGCGCGGGCGTTGCGGAAGGCGCGGCAGGCATCGCTCATTCTAGCGATGCCGGTCCGTCGCGCCGTCAGTCGAACCGGCCGATCCGCCCCAAATCGCCGAAGTTCATCCAGATGAGCACGGCCTTGCCGACCAGGTTCCGGTCCGGCACGAAGCCCCAGTAGCGGCTGTCCGCGCTGTTGTCGCGGTTGTCGCCCATCACGAAGTATTCGCCGTCGGGCACCGTGCAGGCGACGGCCGTGTGGTCCGGCGCGTACGTGCAGCGCTCGAGCGCGGGGAACGGGGCGATCGGTCCGAACGCGTCGGTGCGGCGCTCGTCGACGAGGATCGCGTGCTGCCTGCCGGCGTCGCCGTTCGGCAGCGTCTCGGTGAAGCGCGGCGCACCGCGGCCGCTCTCCGCGTCGACGAAGTCGCCCGCGGCGGCGATCGCGACCGGCCGGCCGTTGATCGTCAGCCGCTTGTCGCGGTAGACGACCGTGTCCCCGGGCAGCCCCACGACGCGCTTGACATAGTTCTCGGACGGATCGAGCGGATAGCGGAACACCACGACGTCGCCGCGCGCCGGCTTGCCGGTGGCGAACACGGTCCGTTCGACGAACGGCAGCCGCACGCCGTAGGCGAACTTCTCGACCAGGATCAGATCGCCGACCCGCAGCGTCGGGACCATCGACTCCGACGGGATGCGGAACGGCTCGAACACGAACGATCGCAGCAGGAACACCGCGAGCAACGCCGGGAAGAAGCCCGCCGGCAGGTCGATCCAGCGCGGCGTACGAAGTCGCCGGCCCGGCGCGTGCCGCAAGCCGTCCGCGACCTCGCCGTCGAAGCGGGGCGAAGCGGCGCGTGCGCCGGCCACCCGGCCGGGCCGGAAGACGGCGAAGTCCGCGAGCCACGCGACGCCGGTCGCGACGGTCAGGGCGAACAGGACGATGCTGAAGTTGACGTGCGCGAGATCGATGGGCATGGCGCGGCCGGAAGGATGCGGAGGCCGGACGATACGAGGACCCGGCCGGACGTCGCCAGAGGCGCGAGACGAAACGCGGAAAGCGACCCGCGGAACGCCTGCGACGATCGGGCGGCGTCGCGCGGTCGTCGGTGCCATCGGTAGAATGCGCTGCGCCCCGTTCCGGGCGCCTCCCACCAAGATCGCGTCGACGTGACGATTCGGCGCATCGAGCCTCCCCGGATGTCCCTCGCCCGATCGCGCGCGCTGATCCTCCTGCTGTTCTGTGCGTCCGCGCTCGCCGCGGCGGCGTACTGGATCCGGCTCGGCATTCCGGTGCAACTCGCGGCGGCCCCGAGCGGACGGATCAGCTGCGTCTCGTACGCGCCTTATCGAAAGCCCGGCGAGTCGCCGTTCACGAAGGGCTACCTCGTCACCGCCGAGCGCATCGACGAGGACCTGAAGGCGCTGTCGCGGCGCTTCGACTGCGTTCGCACCTACTCGGTCGGCCAGGGGCTCGACCAGGTGCCGGCGATCGCGCGCCGCTACGGGATGAAGGTGCTGCTCGGCGCCTGGCTGTCGCGCGACCCCGTCGAGAACGCGGGCGAGCTGGCGCTCGCGGTCGAGGTCGCGACGCGCGAGCGCGACGTCATCCGCGCGATCGTCGTCGGCAACGAGGTGCTGCTCCGCGGCGAGTTGCCGCAGCGGACGATCGCCGATCACCTGCGCGCGGTGAAGGCGGCGACCGGCCTGCCGGTGACCTACGCCGACGTGTGGGAGTTCTGGCTCAAGTACCGCGAGGTCGCGCCCGCCGTCGACTTCATCACGATCCACATCCTGCCGTACTGGGAAGACGAGCCGGTCGCGATCGAATCGGCGATCGCGCATGTCGACGCGATCTACCGGAAGATGCAGGCGGCGTTCCCCCGCCGCGAGTTCCTGATCGGCGAGACCGGCTGGCCGAGCGCGGGGCGCCAGCGCTGGCAGGCGGTCCCGAGCCGCGTCAACGAGGCGCGCTTCTTCCGCGAGTTCATGGCGTTCGTGGAACGGAGCAAGCTGCCGTACAACGTGATCGAGGCGTTCGACCAGCCGTGGAAGCGGAACCTGGAGGGCACGGTCGGCGGCTATTGGGGCCTCTACGACGACGACCTCCGCGACAAGTTTCCGCTGGTCGGTCCGGTGGTCGAGGAGTCGCGCTGGTGGATCGGACCTTTCGCCGGGCTGGTGCTCGCGGCCGCATTCGCGCTGGTCGGACGCGGACCCCGGTCGCGGGCCGCGGTCG
>CAXTDA010000396.1:0-4050 GCA_964242935.1 uncultured Burkholderiaceae bacterium
CCTCGTTCTCCCACGCGAGCAGCACGTCGCCGACGCCGCGCTCGGCGAACGTCACGGTCGATCCGCGCGCGCCGGAGTCGAGCACCGGCACGTTGCGATACACGCGGGTGATGTAGTCGCGTGCCTTCGCGTCGTCCTGGTTGTTGGCCTTGAGCGCGTAGCCGTAGGCCGCGAGATAGGCCCAGCGAGCGCCGCCCGACGTCTTCGGGTTCGGGACCACGACCGACACGCCCGGTTTGCCGATGTCGCTCCAGTCACGGATGCCCTTCGGATTCCCCTTCCGGACCAGGAACACGATCGTCGACGTGTACGGCGTGCTGTGGTCGGGCAGGCGCTTTTGCCAGTCGGCCGGCAACAGCTGCTTCTCGGCGATCGCGTCGATGTCGTACGCGAGCGCGAGCGTGACGACGTCGGCGTCGAGGCCGTCGATCACCGAGCGGGCCTGCTTGCCGGAGCCGCCGTGCGACTGGCGGATCGTCACGGTGTCGCCGGCCTGCTTCTTCCATTGCGCGGCGAACGCCTTGTTGAAGTCCTGGTACAGCTCGCGAGTCGGGTCGTACGAGACGTTGAGCAGCGTCACGTCGGCCGCCGCGGCCGGCGCGAGAAGCGGCGACAGCAGCGCGACGGCGAGCGTCGCGAGCGCGACACGGCGGCGCGACGGCTTGCGGAGGGAAGCTGCGGGAATCGAATCGGTGATGAGGTGCATGTCTTCTCGAATTGGTGGCGAACGCAAGGGACGCCGGTCCGCGCGCTGCGAAGGACCGGTTTACGGACGCGCGGGGCGAGGCCCGGCGCGGTCACGCGGCGCTACATCGCTCCTGGCGCGTCCGCGTCCGTGTGTTCGCGTCGGCGAACCGCATCGCCTCGCCGACGATCAGCGTCGCCGGGCCGTCGAGGTCGCGGAGCCCGGCCGCGGCGATCTCGCCGAGCGTCGTCACCGACGATGCCGATGCCGCCAGCGACGCGTTCTCGACGAGGGCGACCGGCGTCGACGCCGCGCGGCCGTCGTCGATCAGCGCTCGCGCGATCCGCTCTGCATCGCGCGACGCCATGTACAACACCGCGGTGTCGGCCGCATTGACGGCCTCGATCCAGCGGCGCTCGACGCGGTCCGCCGACTGCGGCGCATCCGAGGCGATGCGCGGGGTGACGAAGACGACGCTGCGGCTGCCTTCGTCGTCGCCACGTGCGCGACGCGTCAGCGACGTGCGCAGGTCCGCGCTCGCGCCGAGCGCGGCGGTCACGCCCGGGACGATCTCGAACGCGATGTCGGCGCCGCGGAGTGCGTCGATCTCTTCCTGCACGCGGCCGAACAGCGTCGGATCGCCGCCCTTGAGCCGCACCACGACGCGATGCTCGCGCGCCGCGTCGACCAGCCGCTTGTTGATGAAGTGCTGCGCGGACGACAGGCGGCCATGGCGCTTTCCGACCGGAACCTTGATCGCGTCGACCGCGAGCGCAATCGTGTCCGGATGGACGAGCGCGTCGTGCAGCACGATGTCGGCACGCGCGAGGAGCCGGGCGGCGCGGAGCGTCAGCAGGTCCGGTGCGCCGGGGCCCGCGCCGACCAGGTAGACGGTGCCGGTTTCGCTCGTCGCCATGTCAGTGGTTCGCCTGCTCGGCCAAAATCATGCCGGCCGCGACCGTGTGGTTCGTGACCTCGTCGATCACGATGAACGCACCGGTCGACTTGTCGACGGCATACGCGTCCACCATCAGCGGATCGCGCGTGCGGAAGCGGACCTGGGCGATCTCGTTCATCGCCAGCCGCGCGTCGTCGATCGCACGCGACTCGAGCGTCGCGATGTCGAGCTTCCGCGACACGCCGTCGATCAGCGCCTTCGTGGTCCGCGTCGTGTGCTTGATCAGGTAGCGCCCGTTCGCGGCCATCGGCGCAGCGTCCATCCAGCAGACCATCGCGTCGAACGACCGGACGGCCGCGGCCGGCGTCGCGGCGCGCGCGATCAGGTCGCCGCGCGAGACGTCGATCTCGTCGGCGAGCAGCAACGTGATCGACTGCGGCGCTTCGGCACGCTCGAGCGTCCCGTCGAGCGTCACGATGCCCGACACCGTCGTCTCGCGGCCGCCCGGCTGGACCACGACGCGGTCGCCGACGCCGATCGAACCCGACTCGATGCGGCCCATGTACCCGCGGACGTACGCACCGGGAAGGCCGGGACGGCTGACGAGCTGGACCGGGAAACGGAACGGCGCGTCGCGCGGCGCCGACACGTCGACCGCCTCGAGATGCTGGAGCAGCGTCGGCCCGGCGTACCAGTCGAGGCGCTCGCCGCGCTCGACGACCATGTCACCGCGCAACGCCGACATCGGGATGCACACGACGTCGCGGAGGCCGAGCTTCGCCGCAATCGCTTCGAGCTCGACCCGCAACGCGTCGAAACGCGCGCGGTCGTAGTCGACCAGGTCCATCTTGTTGATCGCGAAGACGACGTGACGGATGCCGAGCAGGCCGGCGATCGCGGCGTGCCGCCGTGACTGCGGCAACACGCCCTTCCGGGCGTCGACCAGCACGATCGTCAGGTCCGCGGTCGACGCGCCGGTGACCATGTTGCGGGTGTACTGCTCGTGGCCCGGCGTATCGGCGATGATGAACTTCCGCTCCGGGGTCGCGAAGTAGCGATAGGCGACGTCGATCGTGATGCCCTGCTCGCGCTCGGCCATCAATCCGTCGGTCAGCAGCGCGAGGTCGACGGCGACCCCGTCGTCCATCACCGCATCGACGTTGCCGCCCACGCCGCCGCGGCGCGCGGTCGTCTTCACGAGCGCGCTGTACTGGTCCTCGAAGATCGACTTGGCGTCGAACAGCAGCCGCCCGATCAACGTGCTCTTGCCGTCGTCGACGCTGCCGGCGGTGGAGAAGCGCAGAAGCTGCATCAGAAGTATCCCTCCTTCTTCCGCAGTTCCATCGCGGCGTCCGACGTCTGGTCGTCCATCCGCGTCGCGCCGCGTTCGGTGATGCGGGTCGCGGCGGTCTCGGCGATGATCGATTCGACCGTCGCCGCGCGCGACTCGACCGGCGCCGTGCACGTCATGTCGCCGACGGTACGGAAGCGTACGCTGCGTTCGACGATCGCCTCGCCCGGCTTCGGCTGGACCAGCGCCGACACCGGCATCCAGGCGCCGCCGCGCGCGATCACCGGTCGCACGTGCGCGTAGTAGATGCTCGGGACCGCGAGCCGTTCGCGCGCGATGTATTGCCATACGTCGAGCTCGGTCCAGTTCGAGATCGGGAACACGCGCATGTTCTCGCCCGCATGGACGCGCGTGTTGTAGAGGCTCCAGACCTCCGGCCGCTGGTTCTTCGGGTCCCACTGGCCGAACGCGTCGCGAAACGAGAAGATGCGCTCCTTCGCGCGCGCCTTTTCCTCGTCGCGCCGCGCGCCGCCGAACAGCGCGTCGAACCGGAACTCCTCGATCGCGTCGAGCAGCGTCACGCTCTGGTGCGGATTGCGAAGCTCGTCGGGGCTCTTCAGCCGAACCCGGCCGCTCGCGATCGAATCCTCGACGGAACGGACGATCAGGCGCTCGCCGAGTTCGGCGACCCTGGCGTCGCGAAACGCGATCACTTCGGGGAAGTTGTGCCCGGTATCGATATGCATCAGCGGAAACGGGAAGCGGCCGGGACGGAACGCCTTTTCGGCCAGGCGCAGCATCACGATCGAGTCCTTGCCGCCCGAGAACAGCAGGACCGGATTCGCACATTCGGCCGCGACCTCACGCATCACGTGGATCGCCTCGGACTCGAGGCGCGCGAGGTGCGCCAGATGGGCGAGATGGGCGTCGCGGGCGGCACCGGACGTACTGCGGGTCGCGTCCGTGGTCACGGATTCTTCTTCGATTGCAGTCATCTTGAGAGCGTCAGGCGGGTTGCGCGAGCACGTTGTCGTCGGCCTTCGCGTGCAGGCCGCATTCCTTCGCATCCGCCGCCTCCCACCACCAGCGGCCGGCGCGGCCGTCCTCGCCGGGCGCGCCGCTGCGCGTGCACGGCGCGCCTCCGATGCAGGGGTTACCGCGGGCGTGCAGCGCGTT
>CAXTDA010000397.1:0-4040 GCA_964242935.1 uncultured Burkholderiaceae bacterium
CCCCCCCCCCCCCCCCCCCCCCCCCCCCCCGCCCGGCCCCCCCCCCCCCGCGGGAACGCAGCGTCGTCGGGTCGGGCGCTTCAGGTGTTGCAAGCCGGTCTCCCCCCGTCACCCGCAACATGTGACGCGCGATCCCGCGCAACCACTGCACTTCCTCCGGCTCGAGCCGCGCCTTGGCGAACAGCCGGCGCACGCGCGGCATCAGCTTCTTCGGGGCCTCGGGGTTGAGGAAGCCGATGGCGAGCAGGCCGCGTTCGAAGTGATCGATCAACGCCTCGCGTTCGGCATGGGTCGCGCGCGCTGGCTCATCCACTGAACAGTCGCCGCCGGCAGCGAGTGCCGCCTGCCGGCATTCATGGGCCGCGAGTTGCACGGCCTGCGCCAGGTTGAGCGACGCGTAGACCGTCGAGGTCTCGATCCGGCAGCGGGCCTGGCAACGCAGCACGTCGTCGTTCGACAGGCCGTAGCGCTCGCTGCCGAACACGAACGCGACGATCGCCTGTGGCGACGACGCGGCGATGCGCACCGCGTCGCCGGCGGCCGCACGCAGCGTCGTCAGCGGCGGCGCGTGCTCGCGGTCCCGCGCGCTCATCGCGATCGCGTGGACGCAACCGGCGAGCGCGTCGTCGAGCGTCGCCAGAACCGCGGTCCGCTGCAACAGGTCGACCGCGCCGCTCGCGAAAGCCAGCGCGTCACCCTGCGTCAGCACGTCGGCGTAGCGCGGCGCGACGAGCGCGAGACGCGACAGCCCCATCACCTTCATCGCCCGCGCCGCGGCGCCGACGTTGCCCGGGTGACTCGGCTCGACGAGCACGACGACGATGCGGTCGAGTACCGGCGGGTCCGGCGACACCGCGGTCAAGGCCGGCTCATGGTGGGGTCGGATAGAATCAAGCGCTTTCGACGCGCGGCCGGACCCGAGCTGCCTCGACGTTCTTTACCCGATCGGCTCCTTCGCACGTCGCGCTCCATGGCGAGCGGTCGCGACCGCCGAACCGCCAGCCTCCGACGCCGTCCAGCACCCGCCATGTCATCCCTGCATCCGATGTTGAACACGGCCGTGAAGGCGGCCCGGCGGGCCGGCTCGATCATCAACCGGGCCAGCCTGGATCTCGAGCGCGTGAAGGTGAGTCGAAAACAGCACAACGATTTCGTCACCGAGGTCGACGAGGCGGCCGAGAAGGCCATCATCGACGTGCTGCTGACCGCCTATCCGGACCATCGGATCCTAGCAGAGGAGAGCGGGCGGACCGCCGGCGCGCCAGGCGTCGTGAAGGAGGCCGTCAAAGGCGCCGCGCCCGGACCGCAGGCCGCGATGGACAACGAGGCCGAGCACCTGTGGATCATCGATCCGCTCGACGGCACGACCAACTTCATCCACGGCTTCCCGCAGTACTGCGTGTCGATCGGCCTGCTGCAGAGAGGCGTCGTCACGCAGGCCGTGATCTACGACCCGAACCGCAACGACCTCTTCGTCGCGACCAAGGGCCGCGGCGCCTTTCTCAACGACCGCCGCCTCCGCGTCTCGAAGCGCCATCGGCTGAACGAGGCGCTGCTCGGGACCGGGTTTCCGTTCAAGAACCTCGAGACGCTCGATCGCTATCTCGCGATGTTCCGGTTGATGACCGGACAGAGCGCCGGCATCCGCCGCCCCGGCGCCGCGGCGCTCGATCTCGCATACGTCGCGGCCGGACGGCTCGACGGCTTCTTCGAGATCGGCCTGATGCCGTGGGACATCGCGGCAGGCTCGCTGCTGGTCACCGAGGCCGGCGGCCTGATCGGCGACTTCCAGGGCGACCCGGAGTACCTGCACACCGGCGACGTGCTCGCCGGGACGCCGAAGATCTTCGGGCAGTTGGTCGCGATGCTGGGGCCGATGATGCCGAAGCGGGCGATGCAGGACGTCAGGTAGACGCCAAGGGCCTCGGCACGCCCAGATTCGCCTCGGTCATCTCGTAGCCGAGCAGGGCCATCGCATTCTTCACCGGTGTGCTCAAAAAATCCTTCCCTTGAAAGAAGAGCGGCAAGTCCATTGTCGTCGCGAGTTGAAACGAGAAGACGTCGCCCATGTTCAGCGGCCCCGCAGGCTTCGCCTTCAAGTGATATCGGCGCGCCGCGTGCCGGTAGGCTGGGACGTCTTCCCCGGCGAAGTCCACCGTCGCAATTGCCAACGATTCGAAAAGCTCGTCCATCGCGGCGAGCGCGCCGGCTTCCTTGTTCGACATCGTCGCAAGAATGACTTCGGCGTGGGTGACGGCGGAAATGTAGAGCTTGGCAGTCCGCGCCATCTCCACAAGAAAAAAGGTCGCCGCGGGCTCGATCCTGGCGATGCAGATCAACGCGGAGGAGTCGACGACGGCCGCTTGCAGCCCTCGACTCACTTGGGCATGCCTTCGCGATCGTAGAGGATTTCATCGATAGGCCGCTCGTCGGTCACCGCGAAACGTTGCAGCCGCCGAGCAGCTTCCATGATGCGGTCGATGTCCTTGCTTGGCGCCTCAGCCGCTTCTCGGCGGCGACGCTCCTCCTCCAGGACACGGAGGACTTCCTTGTTCATGGACCGGTCGTGTTTCTTCGCCTCTTGCGCCCAGTAAAGCTTCAGGTCGGCGGGAACCTGCTTGATGGTCAGAATTTCGCTCACATCGCCTCTGGATGGGTATCCCGGTCGCCACGAAGGTAACTAAATGGCTAATTTAAGTCAACTAATAGGGTGACGGGCGAGTGCAGCATGTGCACGGCAAGGAGGGCGGGGCGTCCCGATGGTCGTCGCAGACGAGATAATCGGGGCCATCGGATCCTCCAAGCCGGCGCAGCTCATCGTCTCACTTCGCGACAGAGCGTTACGAGGCGCCGTTTTGAGCTGCGACTGCACGTCGCGTCAGAGACCGTTGGCGGTCATGGGGAAAGAGGAGAAGTTGTTGGACAGAAGCGAAAAATCGGCGTTTGGACACAAGAACGACGCCGATTTCTCGGGCCACACGCCGATGATGCAGCAGTACCTCCGCATCAAGGCGCAGCACGCCGACACGCTGCTGCTCTATCGCATGGGCGACTTCTACGAGGTCTTCCACGACGACGCCAAGCGCGCGGCGCGGCTGCTCGACATCACGCTGACCGCGCGCGGCCAGTCGAACGGGGCGCCGATCCCGATGGCCGGGATCCCGTTCCACGCGCTCGACGGCTATCTCGCGAAGCTGATCGCGCACGGCGAATCGGTCGCGATCTGCGAACAGGTCGGCGACCCGGCGACGTCGAAAGGGCCGGTCGCGCGCGAGGTCGTCCGCATCGTCACGCCGGGGACGCTCGCCGATGCCGGCTTGCTGCCCGACAAGGCCGATCGGCTGCTCGCCGCGATCAGCGTGCGGCGGTCGGCCCGGACGAGGAGCCGGCTCGCCGGACTCGCGTGGCTGAACTTCGCCAGCGGCGACCTGCGCCTGCTCGAGTGTCCGCTCGACGCGGTCGAACGCGTCCTCGACCGCCTTCGACCCGCCGAGACGCTGGTCGCGGACGGCAACGAGGGCGAGGACGAGCGTACGGTACCGTACAGCGTGCGTAGCCCGACGCGTTGCCCGTCTTCGGACTTCGACGTCGACGGGGGCCGGCGCGCGCTCTGCGCGCATCTCGAGGTTCACGACCTGGCCGCGTTCGGCGTCGTCGGCGAGACGCTCGCGCTCGGCGCGGCGGGTGCGCTGCTCAGGTACCTGCGCCGGACCCAGGCACTCGACGGCGGCAGCGAGACGGGCGAAGCATCCGCTCGCCCGTCGCGTACGCTCGCGCACATTCGCGGCCTCGCGGTCGAACGCGCCGACCGCACGATCGCCCTCGACGGCCCGACCCGCCGCAATCTCGAGATCAGCGAGAGCCTGTCGGCACCGGAGGACGGGCGGCGGTCGGACGCGCCGTCGACGCTCCTCGGACTGCTCGACGTCTGCGCGACGCACATGGGCAGCCGCCTGCTGCGAATCTGGCTCCACGAGCCGCTCCGGCAGCACGACGTGCCGGCGCGGCGCGCCCGCGCGGTCGAGGCGTTGATGGCGCGC